>JASLJW010000188.1 GCA_030747885.1 Candidatus Thalassarchaeaceae archaeon | reverse complement strand
AAGAAGAAGCCGAGGAAGAAGAAGCCGAGGAAGAAGAAGCCGAGGAAGAAGAAGCCGAGGAAGAAGAAGCCGAGGAAGAAGAAGCCGAGGAAGAAGAAGCCGAGGAAGAAGAAGCCGAGGAAGAAGAAACCGAGGAAGAAGAAGCCGAGGAAGAAGAAGCCGAGGAAGAAGCCGAGGAAGAAGCCGAGGAAGAGGATGATGCCTTTGCATCTGCATTGGCATCAATGGAAGAAGATTCAGAAGAAGATTCAGAAGAAGACTCAGAAGAAGATTCAGAAGAAGATGAATCTGAAGACGAATTCGATCCTTCATCATTGATTGATGACGATGAAGATGAAGAAGAATCATCCAGTAAATCTCGAGACGTTGATGAAATGGACGACATGATTGATGCAATTGATGATGGTGATGATGATGAATTAGAACCATTGGATCAAGAGTCAGCTGATGGAATTATGTTGAAAATCGGTACAGAGTTGAACGAGTCAGGTAGAAAAATCGATGATTTGTTTGATGGATTCGATATCGATGCAAGTGGTGCATTAGATCACTACGAATTTTCAATGGGGCTACAATCTCTTGAGTTAGCTGATTTACCCCCTCATGAAATAGATCGTATCGTAAAATTCCTTGACCAGGACGACGACGGAAAGATTGACCTCAATGAACTTCGTTCTAATTTCAATGAATGGAATGTTCCTATTTCTGATCTCAAACCGAAGAGATTTGAACCTGAAGGGTGGCAGAAGTTCCTCATGAAGCAATATGAGAATTTCTTCCCAGTGATGTATGTATTGTTTGGATTAGTAGTTGCGGCATTACTAGTCAATGGATTGGTTGGTCCTGTTGATGGTTCAGGTGGGAATATTGTATTTGATGGTGAAGATGGAGCATTTTCGATTGATAATAATGTGTTTATTGAGCCTGGAGAAGTATATCCATGCGACAAATCGATTCAAGTGACTAAATGTGCTAATTCACTAACACCTCTTTCTGGTGAAAATGGTGCTAGTTCAATGCCTAAAGGATTCCATTGGGATGGGATATTGGGTATTGTTCTAACATTGGCAGGAATGGGTGCAATTGCATACCTCCAGACGTTAACTAAGGGCTGGAGAGAGACTGTTAGAACAGAACGTAAGTTAGACCAAGATGATTCAGAAGAAGAGGCAGAAGATGATGCAGAAGATGATGCTGACGATGATGCTGACGATGATGTTGAAGATGATGTTGAAGATGATGCAGAAGATGATGCAGAAGATGATGCAGAAGATGATGTAGAAGATGATGCAGAAGATGATGCAGAAGATGATGCAGAAGATGATGCAGAAGATGACGAAGAAGTCGGAGTTGATGTGGGAGATCGCGTAGGTGTCGAAATGGAAGATGGCGAAGAGGCATTTGGAGAAATTCTTGAATTCATTGAGGAAGATGATGAAGAATTCGTAGTAGTATTACTCGATGATGGCGATGAAGTAGAAGTAGAATTTGACATGATCTTCCCTGAGGAGTGATGATGGAGGACGAATTGTACTCCTCATATGCTGATTTGGAATCTTGTCCAGATTGTGGTTCCATCTCATCCAAGGATACAGTACGATGTCCCGAATGTGGCCGCTTCAATACCAGCATTCATGTGAGAGATGAAGCAACAGTAGAAGAAGCACGAAAGGAAGCATCAACACGCATCGCAGAATCTGCTGACCCCTCATTCTATTCGTTGAATCCTAATGCCTCCCTTCAAGACGATTCAGATGATGAAGATGACGAAGACGTTTCTCGTCCTTGGGAAGGTGGATCCACAGATTTTCGTTTTGAAGAGGAATAAGTATGGATACAGATGCTAGATTGCTTCTTCATCCATCAGAGTATCCTAGTCCATTTTCTTCAAAGGTGATAGATGTACAGGATTCATGGATTCGGCTTCAATCAACTGAATTTTACCCCACAGGAGGTGGGCAGCCGCATGATACTGGAATTATCACATATGATGGAGGAGAAGTTTCAGTGATTGATGTTAAGGGGAGGAATGAGGTTTTACATCAAGTTGAGGGAACCCCTCCCCCAATTGGAACAGTTGTTCAAGGGGTCATTGATGTTGAAAGAAGGTCAGCATTAGCTCGGATGCATACGGCTCAACATCTCGCCAGTGCATTAGCGCACGAACATTGGGGAGGAGTTACTGTAGGCAATCAAATAGGAATTGAATCTACACGTATAGACTTGCAATTTGAAAATCGTGATTTATTTTCTCCTGAAGAATTAATAGAATTCATGAATGATGAAATCAAGTCCAATCATGAAGTTACAATGGATAATCGTTCACTTGATGACTTGAAATCTGATTCACGTGTTCGAATCGATTTGAATAGAATACCTAATGTCAGTAGTTTGCGAGTAATCGATATTGATACAATAGATGTGTGTCCATGTGCTGGCACTCATGTAGAATCTACAGGAGTAATACCACGTGTAGTACTCGACCGTGTAAAATCGAAAGGTGCAGGAAAATTACGAGTTAGTTATCGCTTCGAGTAAAGAATGGTGGGCTTGCCAGGAATTGAACCTGGGATCTTCGCCATGTCAAGGCGACGTCATAACCCCTAGACCACAAGCCCATGTGATAGTTGTGCGAAAAGCCCCCTCATCATGAAGGAATCGGTTAGGATATTTTCAATTTGTATTATCGGTTGGTTGAATGATTGCTTTGACAGATGTTTGTATAATTGCAACTAAACCAAAGATAATTGCGGCAACTAGAGCAATCATCGACCCACTTCCAGTATTCATTTCAGCGGAGAAATATAGCCCTAATATTACAGAACTTAAACCAATGATTTGACTCCAAATTAAACACGAACGAAAACTCCGTCCAATCAATTGTGCGGTCGCCGCAGGAGTAACTAACAAAGCTGTAACAAGTAAGGTTCCAACTACTTGCACCATACTAACAACCACACCAGCAGTAATGATGCTGAATCCCAACCCAATCGCCCCAACTGGGATTCCTTGAACACGTGCTGCTAGTGGATCAATTGTGCTTGCAAGTAATGCTGTTCTAATAAACAGAATAAGTACAAATGAGATAATACAAATTACTGAAATTAAGTCGAGACTTGCCTCATCTATTAAGAGTAGATTTCCAAAAAGATATCCTTCGATATCAGTTGTAATTCCTCCCCCCCAGATTCTTAACACTACTAGCCCCAAAGCAAGCATTCCTGTTAGGAAAATTGCAATGGAAGCATCACCAGTAAGGATTTCTCTTGATTGCATTTCATGAATCAATATTGCTGCAGTTATGCTAAAAACTAGTGCATACCATAATGGAGAAGCAGCACCTAGTACAATACCGATAGCCACTCCTCCAAATGATACGTGGGCTAGACCATCTCCAATAAGTGCTAGATTCCTAATCATTAGAAAAGTCCCAAGCAAACTAGCAACAATTGTTACCAATAATGATGCAATCAATGCACGTTGAAAAATTTCCATTGTAAAAAAATAAGGAAATGTATCTCCTGGAATTACAGGTGCAATAAATTCCAACAATGGGATAAATATCTCCAATACAATTCCTCCAAAGGCCATTATTCATCCTCCATTGAATGTGCTTTACCGTGATAATGAGTTTGATCATGAACAGCATGAATTCCTCTTAAATCGGCAAGCCCCGTCAGATTAGGAAAATCCTCAGTAACTCCATCAAATTGAATTGTCTCTTCTAGGAAAATCATCCTGTGAGCAGTCTGACGAATAGCAGTTAAATCATGAGATACCATCAAGATTGTTTTTTCCTTTTCATGACATAGTTGATCCAATAATTTGAGTAAATCATTTCTTGAATCACGATCTATTCCAACCAACGGCTCATCAAGAAGAATAAATTCAGCCTGAGTTGCTAGTGCTCGAGCAATGACGGCTCTTTGCCGTTGTCCGCCTGAAAGTCGACTAATATCTATGTGTTGAACATCCTCTAGACCTACCATCTTGATGGCTTCATCAACTCTTATTCGTCTTTCTTCAGTAATTCTAGATAACAAATTGTTGAGATTTACCGTACCCAATTGTACTAATTCACGTACGGTAATCTTGACATGCTTAGGTAGATTTGCTGCTGCTTGTGAAACCCAACCGATTCTTCCGTAGAGTTTTCTGGACATTGGTTGTTGATTATAGATTTCAATCGATCCTTTTTGAGATTTCAAAACACCTAGAATGGCAAGTAGTAGTGTAGATTTACCACTACCATTTGGGCCTACTAAACCGACAAATTCTCCTCTATTAATTGTCATATCAATATCTTTTATGACCAGCTTTCCTGAACGGTAAACAGACAAGTTTTCGATTTTTAAGATAATTGAATCTTCTATAGAATCATCAAAATGCTGTATCATTACTATCCAACCTAGTAATTTGCATTCTACGAATTAAACTAAAGAACTTATGTTTAGTACCATTCTTGATTAAATTTCTAAATCAACACCCAATTCCGGTAGTTAGGTTGTCCAGATTTTTCTTCATCAACGACAAGTAATCATCACCATCATTACTTGGGGGCAATTCCATCGTATACAGGTAAAGAACTGTTACCCCAGATTGAGAAACAATCGAATCAACTGATGTCGGGTCAGTGAATTCTTCAACAAAGAAAACAGTAATTTCCTTATCTTCGATTGTTTCAACAACTTCTGCAATGTCTTCAGCAGATGGTTCTCCTTCAGGATCAACCCCGTGAATGGTGGTAAACTCAATATCATATCTTTGAGCAAGATAGGAATAAGCATTGTGATTTGCAACAATTGTCTTGTCTTTTCCAGAACATGTGCCTTCTTCTCCAAAGGTATCTTCAAAGTCGTCAATTAGTGAATCCAATTCAACTTTGTAGGCATTTGCATTTGCTGTGAAGCTTTCTTGTCCATCTGGGAATGCTGTGATTAATGCATCTAGAACAATATCGATTTGGACTTTGAAGGCCAAAGGATCGAGCCAACTATGTGGGTCGTATGGTATTTCTTCGTGGTCATCATGATCATCATGCTCATCACGGTCTTCATCACCATGGTCATCATGGTCCTCATGACCATCACGGTCTTCATCACCGTGGTCATCATGGTCATCATGGCCATGACCCTCATGAGCATCTCTGCTGATCAAAACATGCATTGTTACGTCACTAGGCAGGAGGAATCCGTATTCTCCCTCTGCTTCGACATGTAGATTTGCGAAACCTATGACTCCATGTTCTTCGTCATGGTGGCCATCATCTCCCATCTCCATCATCATACCAAGTTCTGAAGCATTGATGTATCCATCACTATTGTTATCATACATGTTGAACATCATTTCCATCATCAAGACTTCCATATCTGTCCACACGAGTCCTGTAGCTTCACAATCAGTTTGATTGTCGTAAGCAGAATTTATACTGCCTGTGCTACTGTCATAACAGACTTCTTGGTGGTCATCATGAGATCCATTGTGGCCATCATGGTTGTCCTGATCGTCGTTCATAGTTTCCATGAAACTGGTAAATTCACTTAGTGACAGATTTCCATCATCATCAGCATCAAACATCGAGAGTAGGATTGTAATGCTAGCTGATTCCATGTCTTCCTCAACATGTTCAATTTCTTCAACGAATATTGCCAATTCAGAGATATTTAGCAATCCATCTCCAGCATCATTGCTGCCTCCGTTGTAGTAATACATATCAGATTCATTGAATGCGGCATAAAACAATCCCATCATGTATTCTTCCGTTGCCTCATCCATATCATCATGAGATCCATTATGGTCATCATGGTTGTCGCCATGATCGTCATCATCATGTTCATCACTGTTGAAAACTACCCAGAATTCATCCCAGGAAATGTGACTGTCGTTATTTGAATCAGCCATCTGTAAAACCATTTCAGGTGTCATTTCATCATCATGATCATCACGATCATGGTCGTCATGATCATCATGTTCGCCATGGCCAAAATCACAGTAGAATTGCCCTACTCTGTCTGGAGCTTCTTCCCAGGTGCCATTTCTTCTTTCACAGTCTTCTTCTGTGATTTCATCATCATGGCCATCATGTTCATCATGTTCATCATGACCGTGGTGATGGTGAGCGTGTCCTCCTCCCATCTTAAGTACAGTCATATTGAAATTATGGTCGTCTTCTGCTTCGAATTCGATTACAACATCTCCCTTCTCTAGTTCGTATATTACGATTACATAATCACTTGGACAGCCACTTGGGTTAGTGATTGTCTCCATAGGTGAAGCGTGCCCATGTCCTGCATGGTCATCATGGTCACCGTGATCATCATCGTGGCCATCATGGTCATCATCGTGACCATCATGGTCCTCATCGTGGTCATCATGGTCCTCATCGTGGTCATCATGGTCCATCTCAGGGAACCACATACTGTGTGTTACATGTTCAGCATGAATCTCAGGCATTGAACTTTCATTCATGCTTAGATTAGTACGTTCAAATGGTCCTTCGGCAAGCTCGCACAATTCGCTAATCAGTATAGATTCGTAATCCAGAGTAGTTTCACCTGTAGGCATTCCATGTGTAGATACTGAATCAGGAGCTGCTGTACTTAGAGATGAAAGAGTTGTTTCAACCCATGGTTCAAGATTTAATCCATGATACAAAAATAAGTCAGCACCCTGCAGTCTGAGAATATCATTTGCTGAAGGTTCAAAATCGTGGACAGGGACGTTAGATGGAGCCAACAATTCCACATCTAGTGTATCTCCTGCAACTGCAGAAACTAATTGTTCGACGTGATAAGTTGAAACAATTACCTTTCCGAGCACTTCGCTATCTTCTGTTCCAGGCAATGGCTCTTCTGTCGATAAACATCCTGCCAAACTTGACATTATCATAATCATGCTAACCATGGCAACTCTCAAAGTTCTATTATTCATGGCCGTGCGAGTAATATTAACTATTTAATTAAAACTATTAATTAGTGAATGAATAATTATTATTAAGGCAAATATTTTCGGAGATTTATGAGCCAAATAATTTCATTCAGTTCGGATCGTGAATTTGCCAATGAGTTAGAAGGGTTAGCCACAAAATCTGGTTACCATAATCGCAGTCGTTTTATTCGAGATGCAGTATTATTTTACGCAGAAATTCAGCAAAGAGGGGAATTAAACGATATGCGTGAAAATGAAATTTTAGAAGGTCATTTGATTGTTTATTATCAGCACGGCACTGATCAAAAATTGATGGTCAGCCATTCAGATACTCTTGAAGTTGCATCGTATAACCATAGTAGTCTCACATATAGTCACTCATGCGTTGATGTTATTCAGGTTAAAGGCGAGGCATCTAATGTTCGCCAGGTCATTGAAAAACTTCAGAATACAAACAATGTAGACAAGGTTTCATTCGTCACAGCTCCGATGAGGAACGAAGGATGTTGTTAATCAACCTACAATTTTCGATATTTTTCCAGTACATCCTTCTTCTGAACAAGTACCAAAAACACGCTTACGGCCATTTTTCATTGTGGCATGTTGAATATTGCTGATTGGGCCATATGTTTTACATTTCAAGCAGAACCCTTCGTAAGTCATATCGGGTCGTAAATGAATAGAGATTTGAATCATACGTATAATGATCAAAAAATACCCCTAATTCTCTCTTTAGTGGGGGGGTTCGGGTACAAAATTCGAATTTTCTTCACATATTAGGTAAAAACACTGTACTGCGCGGTATTGGCCAATTATATTGCTTCAAAATATTCGATTGATGGCCGATAATGTACGTTATCAGCCACCCTTGGAGCGAGATATAGGGGAAATTAGAGAATATGCTCATTTATTGTTTATTTGAATAAATAGAATCAATTCTATTAGATGCAAAATACATAAGGCCCAAATGAAAAATATTTTTATTAGAATCAATTCTAATTGTAGAATTTAACAAGAACTATGGTGAATTGACATTTTGACAGGATTATCTCCTGGCATTAGGCACCATCCGTCTGCACTGGATGTATGAAGAATATTCAAATCTGCAATTCCACCTTCTACTAGTCTTCCAACTCCTTTCTTTACGTTAAGTGTGGATGCTGCATTGATTGTAACTGCAGCTAAAGCTGCAATTGGGGGGATACGTAAACGATGTACTGCCAGACTACCGACGAATGGTATAGACAGTGTCCTACAATTGGGATTGAAATCCGTAGCAAGAGACCACATCCATCCTTCATCGATACAACGACTTACGATAGATGGCAATGGATCTCCATGAACATATGGAGTACCTGGAAGAAATCCAGTATTTACTCCTGAATGATGGGCTTTTGAACGTGCATCATCTGATGAATATCCTGCATGATCAGCAGTTGAAGCACCCAATTCAGCTGCTAATGATAGTCCTCCTCCGTCAACGAATTCATCTACATGAAGACGTACATCTAGTCCTGATTTCTTAGAAGAAAGACAGATTTCTTCTGTCGTTTCAATACTAAACCACCCAGGTTCACAAAAAACATCGACGGATGTTGCTATGCCTTGCTCTATTACAGCAGGAAGTTGTTCATCGATGAGGTGTCGATTCCACTCATTTTCATTTGAACCTGAAGGATATGCATGGGCTCCTAACCATGTATGGTGTAATGTGACACCGTTTCCTTCCATCGATGATGCTGTTTCGAGTAATCGCAATTCGGTATCTAAATCAAGTCCATAACCACTTTTTGCTTCTAGGGTTGTTGTTCCCATTTTTCTCGCTCGTTCGATTCGATCCATGCCAATTTTTCGTAACCTTGATGCGGCAGCATTTTGTGTAGCAGAAACTGTTGAAGCGATTCCGAATCCCTTTTCAGAAATTTCTCGATACGACATTCCACTAAGTTTCATGGCCATTTCATTAGAACGATCTCCATCCCATAGAAGATGTGTGTGTGCATCTACAAATCCTGGGACGATAGCACAACCACTTGCATCTATGATATTGACTTCATTAGAGTTTGAAGGAATGCCCCATTCCTGTTTCATCTCATCATTAGATGAAAATTTGATTATTTTTCCATCCTTGATGTGTATCGCTAAATCAGCAGTGACATGTGCCTCTCTATCCAGCATTAATTGCCCATCAATTCGATTATTTGGACCGTCTCCATTGCTGAGATGGGCGACCTCAGATGCACCAACGATTACCGTATCCATGCATGGCCATAGCGTCAAGGCTTGAAATGCATGCGGTCTTCCGGTAAACATGGCAGAGGGGTGGATTCTGGGTATTGAGAGCACTGCTCATACCTTTTCATTTGGTGGAGTTTCATCAGACGGAGTCCCAATTCCATCTGCTTCATCCATCATTCGCCCACTTGAAGGAGGGATTCATCCGCGAGAAGCTGCAGATCATCACAGTGAAATCTCAGGTGAATTACTTCGCCGCCTTTTATCCGAGCAGGATCTAAAAATGAGTGATCTTATTGGGGTTGCATTTAGCCAAGGTCCTGGTTTAGGGCCTTGCCTAAGAGTAGGCGCCTCAGTTGCGAGGGCAATTTCTACATCTCAAAAGGTCCCATTATTTGGGGTCAATCATTGTGTGGCTCACATCGAAATTGGTAGAGCAATCTGTGGATGTGATGACCCTGTATTATTGTATGTTAGTGGGGGTAATACACAGGTAATTGCTCGGCTAGATGGGAGATACAGAGTACTAGGGGAAACATTGGATATTGGAATTGGTAACATGCTGGATAAATTTGCTAGGCATCATGGTTTTCCATTCCCTGGAGGACCCGAAATTGAGCGTGCAGCACTACGGCACCTCGAATCAACAGATTCTCCTAGCATTGATGGTCTAGAATTACCATATGCAGTACAAGGTATGGACCTTGCATTTTCTGGATTGTTAAATGCCGCTGATACATTGGTCGAAAAGGGTGCATCATTCGATTCTGTATGTTGGTCGTTGCAAGAACATGCATATGCAGCCTGTATTGAGGTAGCTGAACGAGCATTAGCACATACTGGAAAGTCAGAACTTCTACTAGGTGGGGGTGTAGCATGTAATGAGAGGATGAGAGAGATGACACAAATTATGTGTGATGAAAGAGGAGCATCTGGACATTGGCCACCTAAGATGTACTGTGTAGATAATGGGACAATGATTGCACTTCTTGGACGATTACAGATGTTGTATTCTACGCCTACACAACTATCAGATTCCGCTGTTGATCAAATGCTTCGTACGGACATGACGTCTATTGCATGGTCGTGAGGCTAGGAAGCCTTTAGAGGGGCAATCTTACGGGAAAGGGTACGGAGGGCGAGTTCTGGCACGTAGAGGGAAAAGCGGCACACGGAGGGCACCGCCTCGAGCTCGCCCACAGCCAACTGCCCCTAATACAGGATTTACACCTCCAAAACCAGTTGATACACCACCTACGGTTTCCCCTCAAAAAACACCTTCAACAATCACCCCTGATCGTCCTGTTCAGAAACAATACGGCCAGGAAGAAGTTCCTACGATTGTTGAACCAAAGGAAATTGAAGAAACAATTGAGGTTGAGGAAATACCTGAAGAAGAAACTCCTATTCCAGTAGTGGAAGAGGTAACTATTCAGGATGGCGCAGAGAGGCGTTCCTTGGGATTAACAAGTCTTGAGGAAACCGATATTGAACCAGAGGTTCAAGTCGAGTCAGATGAAGACCGAACATCTGCATTATTACAAAAGTCGTTGAGTAGTGCTTTAGATGCAGGATATGATATTACAACTCAAGCACAACGTATACCCCAAGCAGAACCTGAACCTGAAAAGAAGGTACGAACTCCACGTAGAATTTCAAAAGCGAAGAAAAATAATCAACGAGTTGAACAGCGCGCTACACGCGCTAGACGTTTGGATAGATCTAGACATGTCGAGTATCGTTACGAGATGAGAGCGCTTCTCAAGGAAATTGAAGTATCTTCTGAACACCATTCAGTGTTATTGGGGTCAATATGGGCAAAAGGAGAGAGGCAAGATGCTAATACAGCAAAAGAATTCGTTCGTGAACGCATGGCGTCTGGAGCAATTAATGAGGATCAGTGCAATCGTCTTCTTTCAATAATAGACGCATATACAACACGAAGATGAACGACAGGCTGATGTTCACCTCCTCTATGGCGTTACATGGATTCGGAGGAAGCGCGTGGTCGAACCCTAGGTGGAATAGATTTTCCAGTAGTTCCTGTTAACGATGAATCCTCTCAATCTGGAAGCCCCCCATATACTCGTGGAATTCATAAAAAAATGTACCATGATCGTCGATGGACTATGCGCCAGTATGCTGGATTTTCGACTGCTGAGGCAACAAATGAAAGATTCACAATGTTACTACAAGAAGGTCAGAAAGGCCTGAGTGTTGCATTTGATTTACCCACTCAATTAGGAATGGATAGTGATGAAGAATTGTCATTTGGTGAAGTTGGTAAGGTAGGTGTAGCAATTGATTCGATTGAAGACATGAGAATTCTGTTTGATGGTATTGACTTAGGACAGGTTTCTACATCAATGACGATTAATGCTCCAGCATCAATTCTATTTGCTCTCTATGTAGCTGTAGCTGATGAAAATGGGGTGCCGAGAGATCAATTAAGAGGAACAATTCAAAATGATATTCTCAAAGAATATATCGCTCGAGGATTGTACGTTTTCCCCCCGGAACCTAGTCTAAGATTGACTACTGATGTAATGAAATGGTGTGCTGAAAACACACCCTTGTGGAATACAATATCGATTAGTGGTTATCATATCCGAGAAGCAGGATCAACTGCGATCGAAGAAGTGGCATTCACATTATCAAATGCTATTGAATACGCTGATTCAGCAATAAATTCAGGACTTGATTTTGATTCATTCGCTCCGAGAATATCATTCTTTTTTGGGTGCCACAACGATTTCTTTGAAGAGATAGCAAAGTTTCGAGCAGCACGAGAATTATGGTACAATATTGTTAGTGAAAGATACAATCCATCTAATCCTAAGTCGAGTCAACTTCGATTTCATACACAAACAGCAGGAGTAACATTGACTGCTCAACAACCGATGAATAATGTGGTCAGAGTAGCATATCAAGCGATGGCAGCAGTTCTAGGTGGTACTCAGTCGCTGCATACAAATGCATACGACGAGGCGTTAGGTTTGCCAACAGAGGAATCAGTGAAAATAGCATTACGTACACAACAGGTTTTGAGCGAGGAGACAGGTATTCCCGATGTAGTAGATCCATTAGCTGGCTCAGTTCATTTGGAATATCTAACAGCACAAATTCGTGACCGTGCTTCAGAGAAAATCAATGAGATACTTGCGAATGGTGGCGCAATGGCTGGTATTGAAAGAGGGAATCAACAGAGATCAATTCATGATTCTGCATGGTCACAATTGTCTGATATTGAGTCTGGTTCACGAAGGATTATCGGCGTAAATCATGCAGTAGATGATTCAGAAATTACTGATGCTGGACAAGTATTGAATCCGGAAAATGTTGACAATCAGATTAATCGGCTTCAATCACATAGGAGTTCTAGAGATGATGATGAAGTACAATCTCGATTGCTTGAATTAACTAAGGCATGTGAATCTAATGATGAATTATTTCCACTCATTCTCAATGCCGTCAAATGTGGTGCAACTGTTGGTGAGACAATGAATGCAATGAAGTCAGTGTTTGGTACATGGAGAGCTCCAAGCGGAATCTGAGGTGAAACAATGAGTATTGAAATCGACCATATCGGAATTGCAGTGAATAATTTGGATACGAGAACTCCATTTTGGCTCGCATTAGGTTTAATTCAAGGTGAAGATGAATCAATTCCTTCTGATGGTGTTACTGCCAGATTCCTTTCTACCAGTGCTGCAAATGAACCTGTAAGAATCGAACTTCTTCAGGCGACATCTCCCGATACCCCTATTGGACGTTTCATTGAACGTCGTGGAGAAGGTGTCCAACAGATTGCATTTCGAGTAGACGACATTGATTCAATAATTACTAAATTAGTCGATTTTGGTGTAGAAATGATTGACGAAAAACCAAGGGCAGGGGCAAATGGTGCAATGATTGCATTTGTTCATCCTAAATCGACCGGAGGAGTGCTTGTTGAGATTGTTCAAAGACCATAATCCCCGATGGAGTAAAATGGACCACATGTTACGGCGTAACAATGGAATCTGTATTGGCACCTATTTCGAAATCTATTTCATCGATTGAATCAACTTCTGTGCGGGCATTAATCGAATCATTGGCGAACGCTCTAGATACCTTACGTGCCGATGGAACGATTACCAATGACGCGTACCTAGATGCGGGGGCAATTCAAGGAGGAATGATGATGATTGCCAACCTGATTGATGCAGGTATTGATAGAAATGAATTGGCTGAACACATGTCTGCTCTTGTATCTAGATCACAACGCGTTGAGCAGGCCCATCCTGGACTTAGTTCGTCCATTGAATCCGCATTATCCTGAGGTGCAATATGAGTACATCACTCCTCGTCGTTGATGGGGTATCGAAGAATTTCGGTGACGTAGATGCTCTTTCTGATGTTAGCATACAACTTAACAGGGGGGAAATTGTTGGATTGGTTGGTGGAAATGGAGCCGGAAAAACCACGCTGCTTAGATTATTGTGCGGAGTATATCGACCATCAGAAGGTACTGTTAGATTCGTAGATGATGGAGAGAATAGGCCAGTTGACGAGGTACGAGGTCGTTTAGGAGTAGTTCCTGAATCAACCGGATTATACAGTAGATTAACTGCATGGGAAAACATTCGATACCATACTAGGATACATGGAAGAGACGACGAAAAATCATGGGCTAGAACAGTAAGATTTGCGAGAGCATTAGATATTGAAAATGAGTTGAATCGCCCAACTAGGGGTTTTTCTCGAGGAATGCGGCAGAAGATTGCTTTGATTCGTGCAATTGCTCATGGCCCTGATCTTCTTCTCCTTGATGAACCAACAGCTGGTTTAGATGTGACCAGTGCAAGAAAGGTAAGAGATCTAGTTCGTCAATTGGGTAATGATGGAGGTACTGTGATTTACAGCACACACATGCTATCAGAGGCTCAGAGAATTTGCGATAGAATCATCATACTTCACAATGGAACTGTACGTGCAGATGGATCTCCTGGAGAACTTTTGGAAAAGACCTCAATGAATGATTTAGAGGATGCATATATTGCATTGACTGGTGATGTCGCTAGAAGTGAACCATTAGATGTTGAATCGCCGATTTCAGGATTTTTGGCCCGATTATTTTCCAGACCTAATCGAGTTTCGAAGGGGGTTGAAGAGGAATGAATCGCTTACGTGTAGTTTGGACTGTAACAGTCAAGGAATTACTAGATTTTGTTCGTGATTGGAGAACATTGGCTGCGATGCTTCTAGTTCCATTAATTCTGTTTCCGATAATTTTTGTCGCAGTGCCATGGTTTTTACAAGGAGAAGCTGAGGAATTAGGAGGGTATACAGTAGAAGTAAAAATGCTGATTGAACAGGACATTGATGTTCCATTGGATTTCATTCATCTTCTTAATTCATCAAATATTATCTACCAAATATTAGATACATCATTTGATAATAATCAATCACTAGCTAATCATTCTGAAATTCTTGAAGATGCATCATTCTCAATTAGAAATGGTGAATTAGATGCAGTTATAGCACTTCGTTCAGGTTCGGGAAATGCATCAGAAAATTGGGAATATGTGATTTTCTCCGATAGTACCGATGAATTATCTAGAGAGGCAAGGAGTAGACTATTGACTCAAATTGATATTTGGGAAGATGAGATAATCGATGAAACACTGTCGAATAATGAATTAGAACGTGATGATGTATATGATCCGGTGACATGGGATGGAACTGTAGAAGCGGCAGATACTGCAACATCAGGTGAGCAGGCAGCATTCGCATTTGCACTGTTTGTTCCATTTATCATATCTCTATGGACTGCAACATCAGCAGTGCAACCATCAATTGATTTAACTGCGGGTGAACGTGAAAGAGGCACTTTAGAGGCCTTATTGACTACACCAATTGCACGTTCTGATTTGATGTGGGGGAAATGGTTGGCAGTAGCGACAATTGCCAGTGCATCAGTGCTATTGCAATTAGTTGGGCTGTACGTTGCAATTCGTTATCTTGCTGCGGACATACTAACTCCTCCCTCAGTTTCTATAATGGGATGGTCACTCTTCGTAATTACAATCTTATTGTTCGCAATATTTGTCGTTGCAGTAGAAATGGCAGTTGCAATGAGAGCACGATCAGTAAAAGAAGCAGGTTCAACTCTTGGCCCAATGGTGTTATTATTCATCGGGCCTGCTCTGTTTGCTCAATTTGTTAACATGGAAAGCATCGAAGCATGGTGGTTTATTGCACCAGTATTCAATATTTGTTTGGGAATGCGTGCATCATTATTGGGTGATGTATCTGTATTGCATGTATTGTTATGGATGGGTAGTAGTATGCTATATGCATTAGTTGCTACTGCCTGGGCATCTAAGCAATTCAATAGAGAAGAT
>JASLJW010000187.1 GCA_030747885.1 Candidatus Thalassarchaeaceae archaeon | reverse complement strand
CCTTCATGAATTAGCTGTTTCCGTATTGATGGAAGGAGCAACTGTAGCACAACATGAAGGATTTGAAATTGATATCGAGAAAATGCAGAAAACTTTGGAAGAAGTAATAGAAAATACTTCTGAAAACCAAAGCAGTATGTTGCAAGATATTGCCCAAGGAAAAAGTACTGAGATTTTTGAAATTGCAGGCATTATCGTACGTAATGCGGAAAAACATGGAATCCCAGTTCCAATTACGAATGCACTTTATGTTCTAGTAACTGCTTTAGAATTGCTGTAAAATTGTTTACTGATCAAGGTTGTAATGTAATCCTACGTTTTCCTTCCTAGATATTGCAGCTTCTACAACTAGGGACGCCACAATAGACATGTTTCTCAGTTCCACCAATTTTCTTGTTGGAATACAACTCCTCCATGTCCGATCAATTTCTTCGGCGATATGTACAATTTTCCGTTGTGCTCTTTGGAGACGTCCATCTCTTCGAAGAAGTCCCACATCATCAGACATTATCGATTGTAATGTTTCCAAGTCTGCTTTTATTGGAGCATGTTCAATCAAATTTTCTAATCCTTTAGCACGCCAAAGAGGGATTTCAGTTTCACTATTTTTGTTATTGTTGGCAGATGTTTTCAATGCATATTCTAATGCTCGATGAGTCATTACTATTGCTTCAAGGAGGCTATTTGAAGCTAGACGGTTAGCCCCATGTAGTCCCGTGCATGCCACTTCCCCAACTGCAAAAAGTCCCTCGTATGTTGATCCGTCTAATGTTTTACATCTCCCTACAACATCTACCTCTATTCCTCCTACCATGTAATGGGCAGCAGGAGTTACTGGAATTGGGTCAATTCCAAGTTTGATTCCATTTGATAAAAGACGATGATGAATTGTAGGGAATTTTTCTTCCAATTCTTTTGAGTCTAAATGTTCAGTAATCAATAGAACATGTGGGTCACCTGTTAGTTTGAGTACTCGGTCAGTGGCACGTGCAACAATATCTCTCGTAGCTAGAGATCCTCTGGAATCTACCTCCCGCATATATGAAAAAAATTCTGGATTTCCTTGTGACGCTTGGAAATTCTGATGGCCTTCCGAGGTCATCAATACTGCTCCTGCTCCTCTCAGTGCCTCTGTAATTAGAAAGGGTCGTTCTCCTGGCATTGCAAGTGCAGTTGGATGAAATTGGACGAATTCCATGTGTCGAGTTCTTGCAAATGCTCGATGAGCCATTGCAACTCCATCTCCAGTGGCAACTGATGGATTTGTAGTATCCCTCCATAACTTCCCTGCTCCTCCTGTAGCTAGAATTACTGCATTACAGGAAATTGATTGAACTTCTCCTAATGGGTCTAGGCACCAAATCCCTCGAATACCTTTTGAGGGGTCTCCTCGTTTCTGCAGGATTAAATCAATAGCCATCCATTGTTCTAGAATTGTTACATCTTCATCGTGTAATCGATTGATCAGTGTACCTTCTATAGCTGCGCCAGTACGATCCTTGACGTGCAGGATTCTGTTTTCTTGGTGACCTCCTTCTTTGACTAAATCAAAGGAACCGTCAGAAGAAAGATCGAATGAAACTCCTTCGTTAACTAATGCATTGATTCGTTCTGCTGCTTCAATGACTACACTCCTGACTACTCCTTCATCACACAATCCATCGCCTGAATTTATGGTATCTTGAATGTGTTTTTCAATAGCCTCTTGATTTTCAGAATCGAGTACGCCTGCAATACCTCCTTGCGCCCAATTTGTGGATGAATCTTCCAATTGTTTTTTTGTTACTAAAGCTACACTCCGTCCTTCTCTCGCTAAGCCGACTGCCATGGTTAGTCCGGCGATTCCTGAACCGACGACGACCGCATCAAACCATAGCGCCCTCCGTGCCATGGTCGTCGCTGATGTAATGTATGCATGAAGATTCGTGCATTGTAATTTATTGCGATAGCGTGAATAGCCAGTCTTTGGGATGAGCACTTGTGTCGAAGGCACCCCACATTGTCCTTTCCGTATTTGGCTGCTTTCTACTATTCATTGTAATTCTCAATGTAGAAGTAGGGTTATGGTCACATCATGATGAATACAATCAGAAGGTAGACCTCATTGGTTTTGCAACATTATCATGCACTGAGTCAGATATTTTTCAGGATTTAGATGATTCTGGTCAATCCCCTTGTTTGCATCCATTAGGAAATTACGCTCTTTCAGATTTACTGATTGGGGGAGTTGGATCATTGTTGGCATTCATTGGTTTGTCCACTTCACTTAATCTTCGATTGAGTTCTCGTGGCCAACATAGAAGACGTTCATGGGCATTGATGATTGGAGGGGCATTCGTTGCAATATTTGGGCTAATGTTGTTACTTGGAATTACCAATGGAGATGTAGAATGGGCGTCGATTTTTGGTATTCCTTCCTTTTTGGTTGAATTGCTTATGATTATTGGAGGGGTGTACCTATTCCGTCGAGGGTCATCTAGTCATTCTGAGATAATCTCTCAATCAAGCACTAACCGGGTTCGCTATCGAGGTAGAATGGAACTAGACGGTTCAGATATGAGTGTTGGTCAAATGAGGCGAATATTAGGTTTGGATATTTTAGAAGACGTATTCCAACTTGGTTCTTCGGATGATTTTGAGGAGAAGGTTGGTCGAGTATGTCATTATTGCAGTGGAGCAGGATGTTCAGAGTGTGGTTCATCAGGTTCAATTTGAATTCGGCACTTTCAAGTCCGCTCTAAAACCGAATTGAATGAATCACTCTGACCGTGTTGGTTTAAGTGTCCTCAAGTACCGACTAAGCCATCGAGGTGCTCGATTATGGATGGGATTAATGAGGTGGGGCTATGCATCTGAAACGAATTGAACTTGAGAATTTCAAGTCATTCATGG
>JASLJW010000186.1 GCA_030747885.1 Candidatus Thalassarchaeaceae archaeon | reverse complement strand
ATTCCGCGGACTTAGTTACGAAGAACGTGTTGGAAGATCAATTGTTTTCAGTGAAAGTAATGAGATTGCTGCCTCAAAAATTAGGATAGATGTTGAAGCAGAGTCAAGTACACAAAGTAGAGAAATAATACGAGATATGACGAATGTTGTCGATAGAGACGATATCAAGAACAATATTGATGCTCAAATTATTCTAACAGGTTACCTTGTTAAACTGGAATATGTACTAGACTCATTGAGTACCTCTCAAATTAGTTCCACCATTATCAGTCTCTGTGTTTCGTTCCTTGTTTTACTATTATTGACTAGAAGAATTGCCCCCTCTTTCATCGTCATCGTGCCAGTTACTCTTGCAGCTGTTTGGGTAGTAGGTTCGATGGCAGTCTTAGGAATCCATTGGAATGTACTTACCGTCATGGTTACTGCACTAACAATAGGGTTAGGTATCGACTATACCATACATATGTGGAGAAAATATGAGTCACTCATCGAAAAGGATGTGGCACCATGGGAGGCCCTTAGAAGAACAAATTCAACAACTGGAGCAGCATTATGCCTGAGTGCAATGACTACTGCAATTGGATTTTTAGTCCTCTGGTTTTCACCGATGCCAGTGGTTCGAGACTTTGGAATAGTCACAGCTATGACGGTGATTTTCTCACTTACCATGGCACTTGGACTTCTACCTCTTTTGTTGGTATATCAGGCACAATCTAAGATTGAAGGAGACACTCTACAGGAATGATGAGATATCTATTCGCTGCTCTCGACCCACCAACAATAACGCCATCCATAGAGTCATGGGCATACACGAACGTCTCTTCCTTTGAGCTCTACGCTGAATCTCTCTCACTTCCAATCCTGAAGCATTAGAAATATGCGATCGGATTTTCTGTATCTTTTCAAGCATGGGATCAACAGAGCGATTTTCATCATCATTGACCTCAATTTCTGATACTAAATTAGACATGATTTCCTTAGATTCAGAATCATTAGATTCAGGTTTTGGAATTTTCACCATTTTCTCAGAAGAAACATAATCGATACCATCAATCATTCTACGAAGGATTGGAGTCCAACCTATTGGAACAGAAATCTCGGTGAATTCTTCGACTGGAAGAACTACATCGCCTTCCAAACATAGCCAACCAGTTCTAACTAATGATTCTAGTAATCTTAGAGCATCGTTAGAGTCTGCCCACTGGAAATCAAGGCTCCAAACTCTAGTCAGCATCTCAGGAGTAACTCCCGTACTAGGAAGTTCATGGAAGGAAATCGAAAGCAATCGACGAATCTCTTCCTCCACTTGTTCCGACATAACCTAGACTAAACATCGACAGAACTTCAATTGCCCCCCTCTCAACGAGAGGTATGAGTGAGTCAGTGGACGACGTGAAGAATAAAACAAAAATTACTCGGAAGCAGAGATTCGTTGTTTTTTCCGCAATAATATTGGTCATCATCAGTTTACTTGCGTACTCCATTATTGGGCCCTATTTCGTAAGAGTGGATCCAATACCCACAGAGGGATACATGGTCGAAAAAATCGATGGGGAAATAGGCCAAACAACCTGCATGCAATGGGTAGATAGTGAATACATAATCGTATGTGATGTGGGTTTAGGTGCTCTTGTAATGTATAAAATAGAGGCAAACAAGTTAGTAGAAAACCGAATATTGAAAGACGAATTAAACAATCCTCACGGCATCCATATAGATGGAAATATTCTGTTCATCTCAGAAAGTGGGAAATTAACTCGTAGTGAAATTATTGGAAATAAGACGAGTGATTGGGAAATTGTAAACACAACAATTCTGGTAGAGGGGATTCCATCAGGAAATCATCAAACAAACTCCATTCATGAAGGACCAGACGGGATGTTAATTTGGCATTCAGGAAGTACATGCAATGTTTGTGAAGAAAATGATTACAGAAATGCAGCTTTATTATTGGTTAATCCTGAAAATGGTAACCACAGTGTAATTGCATCAGGTGTGAGAAATTCATTTGATGGAACATGGGTTCCAGATGTTGGTTATGTTTTCACAGATAATGGAAGAGATTGGGATGGCGATGATTACCCGTATGAAGAATTGAATCTTTTAGACATAGGTCAAGATTATGGGTGGCCACACGATAGCCCTGATTCACCTATTCCAAATGGTACAATAGGACCAATTGGCACATTTGACCCCCATAGTTCTGCAAACTCAATAGCCCTGAGACATGAAAACTCAACTCTACCTGGAGGAAATCATTCAATCTTCGTTTCTGTATTTGGATCATGGAATTCAATCACTCCAACAGGTGGAGAAATTATCAGAGTAGATTTGATTGAAGATCCCGAAAGTTCCCAAGGATGGAGAACTGAAAATACAGTCATTGTCAATGATGTATTTGGAGCCCTTGCTATTGGATTTCATCCTAATGGTGATTTGTATTTTTCAAACTATGTAACTGGCAATCTACACGTAATTAATAATTTGTAAGGGGCTTTATTCATATCCCGTCGACGCGTCACAACCCCCAATGTCGAGGGACTACATAGCCAGAGACCCCCGCACGGGACAGCGAATTAGTCTCGGAAAAAAACGTAGTTCGATGATTAAAGCCGCATTCCGTGCCCCTCAAGGGCCTTGGAATTCATTACTCCCTGACCAAATCAGAGATCTGCTAGAGAAGAGAGTTTCATCTATTGAAGTTAGATGGATGGACAAACGTGTACTTCTAGACCGACTTGATGCGATTAGAGCCATTACTGCCCTACCTAGAACAGAAGATGATTTCATCCATAAAACAATCATTGACGGGCTTTGCTCACGCTCAACTCAAGAAAGGCTTGCTTCGCTTGATGTATTTCTTGTAGGCTCGTTACGCGATTCTGACGAAATGATGGAAATGCTGGATGTGATGGTAGACGATCCCGAACCATCAGTTCAAAAGAAGGCAAGAGAGGTACTCGTAACGTCTGCCCCCATTTTCCCCTCCGCTCTAGAAGAAACAATACGTCGATTGCTACGGTCAGAAAAATCAAAGATTCGAAATGATGCTTTCAATGCACTCAACCAAGCCGCACGACAATGGCCGGAAGTAGGTGTCCTCCATCTAGATGAATTAATCCGTGAAGATGATGTGGATCTTAGGCGTAGAGGTGCACGAGTATTGCGATCGATTGCGCAGAAAGCTGGAGGTGCTGGATGGGACTTGATAGGGTGGTCTTTAGATGATGAGGATTCAGAAGTCAGAAGAATTGCCAGTCGTACATTACCAGGACTTGCAGAGTCTGCACCTAGAATTGCTCAAATCATGATTGAAGAAACCCTTTTTGATCAAGATGATGAAGTTAGAAATAACTCATTAAAGGCACTCGCAAAGATGGAAAAGGATGATTCGAGAACGAGGACACTAATTCTAGATGGGGCTAAACATAATGACCCAAGAATCAGACTTTCATGCGTCAAGATGTTGCCAATTATCATGAGTGGAAATGATCTACGACAAACCGCATTAGAACTTATTTCAAATGAAACCGATGAAATGATTTTACAACGATTGAATACCATGTCAGTGGACATTTCGATGGAAGGAACGGAAGACGAGAAGAACAGATTCCTTGCTCCTTTGCCGAAAATCGAAGAAGAGGAACCCCCGACTACTCCTAAATTAAAGGCCGGAGAAAAAAGGAAGGAATCGGAAGAATAAATCATATTTTATTAACTATGAAAAATACTTCATTACATGCAAACCATGCCTCCTGCAAACTCGATGGTTCAATCTCCTCCACAGCAGCAAATGCCAGTCTCCCAAAATCAACAGATGCAAGCAGCATACAACCAACAAATGGGATATCAAGCCCCTATACAATCGGCACCTGTGACTCCAGTGACACATTCAGTTCAACCAATTTGGAAAATAAAAATGGCAGATAAAGGACTATTCTTCACAAAGATTGGTGCATTATTGCTTACAATTCTAACATTAGGAATTGGGAAACCTTGGGCTGAAACTATGGTTATCAATAAATGGACTAGAAATTTGAGCATTGATGGGAGATCAGTTAGGTACAATGGATCTGCAAGCGGGCTGTTCGGAATTTGGATAAAGATCTTACTTTTATCAGTAATTACACTAGGAATCTACTACCTCTTTTGGGGCAGATATGCAGTTGATAAGTACGTTGATTCACATCTTTCATGGGCATGATGAATCCGTCACCGTCATATACGGGAGATAGGTCGGCGGACTGACGAACATGAGTGAAGGCCCCGATGATTTCAAGCTCGAACAGTTCGAGCGACTCTGGGATGGATGGACCCCAAAGGGCCAAAATATAACGAAAGCCCACAAATTCCGCCACTACATGCGCCAGCATGTACTACAAGTTCTCCCCCCAAATAGGAAGAGAGGAAACAAGCAACGCTTCCTCACTAAGGAAAACTGTCTGAAGTATTGGATGGGAGAATTGCAAGCAGAGATCCGAGAAGCCGACTCATTCTGAAGGTCGAATTCAGATGGCTCAACAAATTTTCTCAGATTGGGATATTCCCGAATACATTCTTGATGCTCTCGCAGGAGAAGGATGGGAACATCCAACAGAAATACAACGTGAAGCAATTCCATCAGCACGAGATGGTCGAGATATTATCGGACAAGCTAGAACCGGGTCGGGGAAAACTGCTGCTTTCGGAATCCCAATAATTGAGAAATCGGAAAAAACTGGAATTCCACAATCTATTATTCTATGTCCAACTCGAGAATTAGCAACACAAGTCTGCAATGAACTGCAATGGTTGCAAGGGAAAAAAGGCCTCACTATCCTTCCAGTTTATGGAGGAACAGATTTAGAAAAACAAGCAAAAAAGTTGGATGCAGGTGTAGATATTATCGTTGGTACACCTGGAAGAGTTATCGATATGACCAAACGAAAACATCTAGATTTAGCAGCAATCACATTACTTTGCCTAGATGAAGCCGACCGAATGCTAGATATGGGTTTCTGGCCAGATATTTCCTGGATTTTTTCTAACATGCCTGAAAGGAATCAAACTCTCTTATTCAGTGCCACCTTCCCTCAGGAAATCATTGACTCCACAGAAGAATTTCTTACTAATCCAGTCACAGTAATGAGTGATGATTTAGAAGTAGAAGTTCCAGAAATTGATCAATGTTGGATTAGAATTGGTAGAGCAAACAAACTCTGGGGAGTAGGTAGAATACTGGTCAACATGAATGACTCTGATCAATGTCTAATATTTTGCAATACCAAAAGAATGGTCGAATTATTGAATGATAGACTTGGGAAACATCGATTTTCTTGTTCCACATTACATGGAGATATGAGTCAAAATAAGCGTGAAAAAGTCATGAACGATTTCCGCGAAGGAGGAGTAAAAACACTAATCGCCACAGATGTAGCTGCTAGAGGATTGGATGTTGATGGTGTAACTATTGTAATCAATTACGATTTACCCGATAATCCAGAAGATTATGTCCACAGAATCGGACGTACAGGAAGAATGGGGCGAAAGGGCAAATCGTGGAGTTTCGTTGGAAGAGATGATTTACGACAATTAGAAAGAATTCGAACAACATGGAATCTGAATATAATGAAGGCTGAAGCACCTAAACTTCCAGATCATGTTGATAGAGACCCTGTAAGGCCTCGAAAAGATTGGAGTGAATCGTCTGATCCGTTTGGAATGGTCCGTATTTCCATAGATGCTGGAGGGAACACAATTTCCAGCAGTCTTTCACTTTCCGAATGGATTATCTCACAAGCCAAGATTAAGGAATTGGCAATTGGGGAAATTAAGATCAATAATGATTCGACAACTGTTGACATACATTCAGAATCTGCGCAAAGAGTTCTAGAAATTATGGAACGAAGAGAATACAATGGAAATAAGTTGAAGGCAAATCTTGAAAATTATTGATTATTCTTCTTCTTCATTCCAATTTAATTGGGGCCTAATCCAAGATAGCAAGAGAATTGATGCACCAATCAAAAAGAGGCGGAGCCCTCTTCCTTTTGCATCTTCATACTCAGTAATAATTCGAGTACATGCTGCTGAAATAATATCGGCACAAGAATCTACAGATGAACTATCGCCCACACTAATGTAAATCCAAAAACCAGAAATGCAGAGAATTGATGATACAGATAACCAAGCAACCCTAGAGGTATCAGTATCCAATCCCTTCAAACTCGAATCAAATCGAATTCCCTCGAATTGAGGGACTTTGTCCCAAAACCTACTAACTCCTGCACGTGCATTTGTAAGATTAAACCAAATGGTCCATCCGATTACCAATACAATCAATGAACCATATTCCAAAACGAAATTATGGAAAATAAACAATGGTTCTTCACAGCCAAAATCACCTCCATTCAATCCTCCACACCCACTAACTGCTAACGGATATAGGACGATTAAGCGAATCATATTCAAAAAGAAAATAACGGCTGAAGCAATTCCCAAGTGCTTCATTTTTGTTTTAAGATCAAATGAGGGAGTCAATAACATCATCATTCCTAAAAAGAACAATTCATGCAAACCAGTACATTCATCGGAGACATACAATGGAACTACTCCTGAATAAAAAGTAGGATGAAGAAGATTAACCTGCGTCATCGGCCCTGTCTGATGTGCTACTAATTCAGCAGAACCGGGCCAAATGATGTTTGAAATTGTAGACCACAACCATGCTTCTACTATCTGTAAAGGGAGCAATGTATTTGCAGGTTCAATCATCCATCTGAACAAAACTTCTCCAAACAATAAAACAACAACGAGAACGAATACTGAGCCCAACATTCGCATTAATTCAGAAATTGGGATATCGTCAGATGACTTGCCCAATGACTCCCTCATGGCACTACATCCGGCGTAGAAGGTTTGAATCTGCCCCGATGAAGGTATGCAAAGAGCAACAAAGTACAACGATTGAAAAACGGGAGGCTCTACCAGAAAACATGACTGAGGTTCGCCGGGTTGATGTTCTCGGTTTCCATTGTCCTGTTCCAGTTCATGAAGCGCGTAAAGCATTGAAGGAGATGAATGAAGGACATGTCCTTGAAGTAATATCTGATGACCCGGAAACACTACATGACATTCCTGCCTTAGTTGCTAGACTTAATGTGACATTAGAATCAGTTGAAGAAAAATCAGGAGAATTCACATTCCGAATAATAAATACAGAAGATACAAGATCAACACCAAACATTCGTATTGATGAAAACATCCCTGCAGATGCTCGTCTTCCAACATCTCACGGCGATTTCCGAATTAGGGTGTTTCACGAAGACAACGGATTGGATCATGTTGCACTAACCCTCGGGAAAATGGAAGGTCCGGATCCGGTTCTAGTTCGAGTTCATTCTGAATGTCTAACTGGCGATGCTTTCAGTAGCTTGAGATGCGATTGTGGACCTCAACTCGATGCTGCACTACAAGCCATAGCAAAACGTGGATGGGGGGCTCTAATTTATCTTCGACAAGAAGGTAGAGGTATTGGCTTACATGCAAAAATTCAAGCATATCATTTGCAAGATCATGGGGCTGATACATTAGATGCAAATTTACATCTAGGCTTACCAGGAGATGCTCGAGATTATGAAATTGCAGCCGAGATTCTAAAATCAATAGGTGTATCAAAAATATGCTTACTTACTAACAATCCAGATAAAGTGAAACAACTCCAAGATCATGGAATTGATGTAGAGGAAAGAAAGTCATTGATTGCAGGAATTGGAGAAAACAACAAAGATTACCTGAAAACCAAACTAGAAAGAATGGGTCACGAGATTGAACAGTCAGAACTCGAAAGTTAGTGTCAATGAAAAGTGGTGGGTCCGCCCAGATTTGAACTGGGGTCTAATGGTCCCAAACCATCAAGTATAGGCCAAGCTAACCCACGGACCCGTATTCTGTTCGACCTGACATCTACCCATGAAGGTTACTAAAGAAGTCTAAATTTTCCCGAAGGTAATCTGAGAACCATGCCCTCGATTTCTGATTGTTCCAACCATTCTAAAACAATTGAACGAGGAACATCAAAAGTATTGGATTTGATGATAAGAGATTCTACATCTATCATTCCATTTTCATCGGTTGCTGATTGTATTAATTCGAGTGGATCTACAGGACGAGAAATTGGATTTGAGAACATATCACGCTTTCCTTTCAAAATACTCTCCAATTCATTCCGAATCTCAGGAGGAGTGTTTTCCATACTGACAGCATTAGCCATTGATTGAGAATCATTGAACTCCTGAACTATCGAAAGCCGTTCCCTGGAACCACAATGCCCACAAACCATAGATTTCTGTCCCTTCTTTGCTCCACTGAATCTAACACAGGACTCGCAACGGAACATGACCCATCTGGGCTCAGACATGAATCGAGATTGGAGCGATAGTGTTTGATGAATTGGGTCAGAAGGAGAAATCTCCTCCTCCTGTGCCTCCTCCGTCAGAACGAATTCCACCTGAGAATGATGAAAAATCACGAGCTCTGCCCACTGGGCCGCCAATACCGAGACTATCTGGGAGAATCAATGCTGCAATTACAGCACCATGATGTCCTTCGCCCGAAGTAACCTCATCAACTGCTATTTGATGCTCTATAATTTCTAAATCCCTACTGGCTAACCGTCTTTGCATCTGCCTCTTTAACATCAACTCAGTCTCTTCATAATCCTCGTGTGTGGAAACAGTAGTCACAATTGCAACCTCTTCGCCTTCTGGAGTGGTACATCTTGCCCAACCGGCACCAGCACATGCAGTAGAACCATTCCAAGACAAACTGACGGAATAATGACATTCAACTAAACTACCCATGGGTAAAGATCTAGGGGATTCAGGAGAAAATCCCATTGGAAGCATAGCTCCTTGGACTTGAACTAAACGACAATCGCCAAGCCCTAATTCAACCAAACATTGGTCAAAAGCGTCTTCCTCCGACTCACCCCATGGAGCAACTGCAGTCATGAGCCAACCTCCAGATGGTGCACCTGAATTAGTGCCAGAAGGAGTAGATTTTGTTTTTCGCTCAGAACCACCTATGGTGAAGTCCATAGTAGCCGGATGACCTCCGGGTTCATCAACGAGGGGGTCGGTGGATTGCCAATGACCACCATTTCCAATAGAGCAATGCCTCGACTGGCGGCCGTTCTATTCTGTAGTGGTTGGGCCCTTGGATTTCTAGGTTTTTTTGGCTTGATTTCAGAATCAAGTTCAATGTTAGGTGCAATATTTCTTTGGATTTTATCGGCGCTCATTCTGATCATGGACCGAGTCAATGCATACCAAAATGAACATAGATTATTGCAATCATCTTGGGAAGATTTTGAAGGAGATATCGATGCTGAAGTTTCTCCACTACCTGACCCTACAGAAGTAGGACTCGACCTACCTCTCTGATTAGAGTAAACGAAGTGTCTCAAGATTCTGAGGGGCCGCCGCTCTAACCTTGAAAGTCTCACTCAGTGTCTTTCTAAACTCGTTACAGACAGTGTCGTCACCATGATGGCAAATTATTCTTCGAGGCTTTGGATTCAATGCATTGACATAATCTAGTAATTGACGACGATCAGAATGTCCAGAGAAACCATCAATGGTAACAATGTCACATTTGACATCAACCATGTATGATTTACCATCATTTGAAAGTTGAACTTCCGAATAACCTTCCTGAAGACGTCGACCAAGTGTATTTGAGGCCTGATATCCAACGAAGGCTAGAGTAGCTCGATCATTGGGTGCCCAATGTTGCAGATAATGTAGAATCGGACCTCCGGTCATCATTCCACTAGTTGCAAGAACAATACAGGGAGATGGATCGAGGACAATTTGCTCTCTTCTTTCCCTTGAATCAACTGTCTTGAACCAAGGGGAATTGAATGGATTTTCCTCTCCGCCTCGAAGTACTTGCTGCCTCAAGTCACGATTAAGGAAATTCGGATGAGATGCATGAATTGCAGTAGCCTCCGAAATCATCCCATCTAACCAAACAGTGCATGGTTCACTTGTGAAATCTTCAGATTTGAATAATTGATCAATAGCCACCATCACTTCTTGTGAACGACCTACTGCAAATACTGGGCAGAAAATTTTGCCACCCTTTCCAAGGGTTCGACGGATTAAGTCCTGAAGTTCTTCGGTCGCTTCTTGTCTTGTAGGTTGAAATGAAGAACGACCACCATATGTTGATTCAATAACCAATGAATCGACCCGTGGGAATCGTACAGTTGCAGCATCGAAAAGCCATGATTTCTCATACTTGATATCTCCAGAAAACAATAAGCGATGAAG
>JASLJW010000185.1 GCA_030747885.1 Candidatus Thalassarchaeaceae archaeon | reverse complement strand
CCAATGTTGACCAATTGATCTGCCATTTGGAATCCTACCCAGAACATGATTGCGCCAGGGATGCCAAAGAGAATTAATGGGTGACGTGATTCAAGCATCCAATACAAGAGCCGAGAGAATCCACTGATTGTGGTTAATGATTGTTGATTTGTTTTTTTTGCATTTGATTTCACTTCAATTACCAATACTCTAAATTGTTTAGGAAGATCACCTGGTGTTTCATTTCGATCTTGGTTTGCAATTGCATCTAATCCGTCTTTAGAACATATTGCATGTTGAATGATTACTTCTGAATATGCATGCGCATCGGCTTCAAGAATTGCTTCATTTGGCGTTTCTCGTCTATTCGCGGGGTCCATTTTCAATGCCAGAAGAACATCCGGCGAGGTACGTGCACTAGTGAAAAGTAGTGGTAGATTCGATAATCGCCAATCATTATCAAGTGCAATTACAATGATTTGATCAGAATGTATCATGCCCTGAATCGTTGATGCAATTTCTGGTGCAGTAGCCCAATCAGAGTGTAGGTGTACTTCTGCTCCACATTTAGTTGCAATTTCCTTCTCAATTTCATCATTTTCTAATTGAATTACATGCACATGTTCAGAAAATTCCAATGCACGAGTTACAGCAGAACCAATTCTCAGAGACTGATTTCTAGTCACAAAACAGATGTCCACATTGAGTCGACTTAATCTGATGTGCATCAATCCATCGCATGAAAATCAATCAAAAGCATGAATTATGCAAATATGAGTAAGAGCCATGACGGGGGTATCGATGCCCTATCATGCACGTTGCTGTGGTCATGCCTGCTCGCAACGAAGAGCAATTGATTTCTAGAGCAATTTCCAGTGTTCCTGAAAATGTAGATTGCTTGATTGTTGTAGATGATGGTTCCATTGATTCAACTGCAGAAGTCGCAAATTCTTCACTTAATGAGTGGTCTTCTAGTCGTTCAGCAATTTCTCAATGTATTTCTGGGAAAGGTGAAGGAGTTGGTGCAGCAATTATTCATGGCATTAATCACCTTTCAGGGATTGTAGAAAATCCCGATGAATGGTGTGTAGTAGTAATGGCAGGTGATGGCCAAATGGATCCTACAGATTTACCGAACCTCATTTCAAAATTGGATGATGTAGATCATGTAAAAGGGAACAGATTCATTCATTTTTCAGGTGTTGGAAATATGCCAAAAATTCGAAGATTGGCTAGTAGGACTATTGGTTTCCTCACCTCCTTAGCAACAGGATGGAATTGGGGTGATCCTCAGTGTGGTTACACTGCGACTAAGTTGTCACTTCTATTATCTCACCCTCGATTATCTGAATGGAAGGGATATGGGTACCCAAACTGGTGGGCGCTATGCTTCTCTACATCTTCCGAAAAGGTAGCTGAGGTTCCAGTACGTTCTGTATATGCTGATGAAAAATCGGGTATTCAAATCCCTAAGTTCCTTCCACGTGTCTCATTGATGCTAATGAAGGGAACATGGGCTAGAGGTTGGTTTTGGTACGTGCTTGGTAATGGTAAAAGGAAAGCAAGTTCTATTGTTAGATTTCTAGTTGTATCCTTGTGGTTCCTTGGTTGGGGTTCATTTTTTTGTGCAATTAATGAACCAAGAATCTTAATCATTACATTCACTATGTTTGTATTGGTTAGAATTCTAGACCAACGAGAACAACGAGAGAGAACAAGATTCAGAAGGGTTTGAAATGCAATGCCATTAATCGAACATCATGACTGAGGCTACAGAAGATTCTGATCGTAGAGGCCTCATAGCAATAATCGGCATTCCAGCTTTGTTTGCTTCAATGTGCTGTTTACCTAGTGTGGTTTTGGTGCTCTTTGGACTTTCCACAGTTACTGCAGCAGCCTCTCTCTCCGATCAATTGTATTGGGGATTAGATGGATGGTCATGGTTCCGACCTACATTGTTGATTTTATCTGCAATAATGTTGATTTTCGGTATCGTAATTTACCTTCGAAATCGTGGTATTTGTACACTGGATGATGCAGTTCGTAATCGTAGGAAAGTGGTGAATACAATTCTACTTGTTTCTGTTTCATCCTATCTTCTCTATCTTTTGTTTAATTATGTCATTTTAACCGAGATTGGAATTTTACTTGGTTTGCCATGGGAATCATCTAGAGTTTGGAATAAATGATAATTCACAACTCGCAATCAAGATGAACCGACTAGGATTAGTTGGTTCATGATCGGAGCTTTAGATGGCCTACGTATACTCGATTTGAGTCGAATACTTGCCGGCCCCTTTGCAACACAGAATTTAGCTGATTTAGGTGCTGATGTGATTAAGGTAGAAGCACCATGGGGGGACGATACAAGAAAATGGGGTCCCCCATTTATTGAAAACGAAAGCGAAAATTCAGCCGCATATTTTCATTCATGTAATCGTGGCAAGAGGTCAATTTGTATAGATATGAAGACTGAAGAAGGACTCATATTGCTTCGCAAACTTGCAATGCATGCTGATATTATTGTAGAGAATATGAAGGTAGGGACATTGACTCGATTGGGTTTAGATCCGTATGAAATAATCAAAGAAAAACCTGAACTAATAATATGTCAAATTAGTGGATTTGGTCAGAACGGCCCTCGTTCAACTCAACCAGGTTATGATGTTGCATTACAGGGCATTTCTGGAATAATGTCTGTCACTGGAGAGGATGGAGGGCCACCAGTAAAGGTAGGTGTTGCATGGATTGATGTACTCACAGGTTTTGCAGCAACATCTGCCATTTTGGCCGCTCTTCATCACAGAGAACGTACGGGTGAGGGGCAAATAATCGATTTGAGTCTATTCGATGTTGCACTCATGTCCATGGTTAATCAAGCTCAGAACTGGATTGCATCAGGTATTCCACCTGGCAGGATGGGAAATGCTCATCCAAATATAGTCCCCTATCAGGGCTTTGAGGCGAATAATGGATGGTTTATCCTTGCTACAGGTAATGATGCTCAATATATCTCAGTTTGCGATGTAATCGAGCGTCATGATCTCTGTGCCCCACCATACGATACCAACGCGGGACGATTAACGGAACGAGAATATTTGATAGGTGAATTACAACAAATTTTCCGTAGTCAAACAATTGAATATTGGTTAAAGCATCTTGGCAATGCTGGAGTTCCTTGTAGTCCTATCATGGATATAAGCCAAGCATTTTCAGATGAGCATAGTCTCGAAAGAGAATCGATATGGACATTGGATGATGGCAGTTCTTCAGTTGCTAGTGCATTCCGTTTCTTTTCATCCACACCTGCAACCCCTGGTCGACCACCTCCGCGATTAGACGAACATAGGGATGAAATCATTCACGATTGGCTTTCATGAGATACTCCAGATTTTGTACTATCTCCATTTCGATTGGATTAACATGGAATCATCCGAGGTCCGAAGTCATTCCCCGTTTCGCCGTCTTCGAAACTCAATGTCTCGCCATTCTAATACGGTCCGATTAGCAACCTTGTGCTCGATTTTGAATAAATTATGGGACCTTGCTCCACCATTACTGATCGGAGTAGCAGTTGATGTTGTTGTAGAACGAGAAGAATCATTGATGGCGGGGATTGGAATAATTGATCCTTGGCATCAATTAGTTATTCTTTCAATTGCTACTTTTGTAATTTGGGGCATGGAATCGATATTTGAATATCTATATGGAATTCTTTGGAGGAATTTAGCACAGACTGTTCAGCATGAATTTAGATTAATGACATTTGAACATGTGCAAAAACAGGGCATGTCATGGTTTGATGAAAGGCAGAAGGGTGATTTAATGGCGATAATGAATGATGATATCAATCAACTTGAGAGATTTCTAGACAAAGGTGTCAATGATTTGCTACAAGTTTCTACGACTGTTTTGGTTGTTGGAGCAGTATTTATTGCAATATCATGGGAGGTTGCATTGTTTGCAGTACTCCCCATTCCAATTATCGTATGGGGTTCATTCAGGTATCAGCGTTCACTTGAGCCACGATATGCAGAAGTACGTTCAGCGGCAGGTCGCATGAATGCCTTGCTAGAAAATGATCTTTCTGGAATGTCGACAATTCAATCGTTCACTGCGGAAGAAAGAGAAGCAAATAGGGTAGAATCATTATCTAACGAATATCGAGAAGCGAATCGTAGTGCTATTAGACTTTCAGCCGCCTTTGTACCATTAATTCGCATGGCAATTCTTGTTGGTTTTACTGCCACATTGTTGCTTGGAGGGTGGATGGCGTTGGATGGGGCAATGGCAGTAGGTGCCTATTCAGTTCTTGTTTTCATGACTCAACGCTTGCTTTGGCCTCTAACTAGATTGGGTGAAACATTTGATCTATACCAAAGAGCAATGGCTTCGACAACTCGAGTACTTGATTTACTTGAGACTCCTATATCTATTCATGAGGGCGAATTTCTTCTTTCTACATCGTCAGCATACAAAAGTAATATCGAAATAAATAATTTAAGATTCTCATATCCAAATAGAGATATTTTGTTTGAAGATTTGAATTTGTCAATTGAAGCAAACAGAGTGCTCGGGGTCGTTGGCCCAACAGGTAGTGGAAAGACAACATTGGTTCGTTTGCTTCTTAGATTTGCTTCACCTGATGGTGGTTCGATAATATGGGCTGATCGCTCTATTGATGAATGGACTCTAGAGTCACTTCGAAGGAATATTTCATTAGTTTCTCAGCAGGTTATATTGTTCCCTACAACAATTGAAGAGAACATCAGATACGGTAATCCAGAAGCTACGTTCGAAGAAGTACGTCAAGCAGCAATTATCGCAGAAGCTACAGAATTCATTGAAGATTTACCAAACGATTGGTCTACATTGGTGGGTGAAGGAGGGCATCGATTATCAGGTGGGCAAAGGCAACGTGTAGCTATCGCACGTGCCGTTCTCAAAGATGCTCCATTGTTGGTTCTAGATGAAGCCACATCTGCAGTAGATAATGAAACCGAAGCCGCCTTACAGAGATCCATCAGGAAAATCAGTAAAGATCGCTCAACATTGATAATTGCTCATCGCCTTTCTACAGTTAGATATGCTGATTCAATAGTAGTGATGGATGAAGGAAAAATTGTAGAATCTGGTACACATGATGAATTAGTGGCTTTGAATGGTTTGTATTCTAGATTATGGAATGTTCAGACGGGCGAGTCATCAGGAATTAGCCAATAATGGCGAATGCCTCATAGGGTACTAGCCGTTGCTTCGGTTTACGGCGATGCACATGGAAGACTGGCGCACATTCGACATTGGTAACCCCACAGAAGAACATGCAATGCTGAGGGAGATGATCCGAGATTTTGTTCAAGAAGAGGTAGAACCTCAGGCTCACGAACACGATAAGCATGAACGATTTAATGTGGAACTTTTCAGGCAATTAGGTGATTATGGTCTCTTAGGGATCACAGTTCCTGAGGAATATGGTGGTGCCGGTTTGGATGCTACTGCAGCAGTGATTGCTAATGAAGAGATTTCTGCTAGTGACCCTGGATTTGGATTGGCATACCTTGCACATTCAATGTTATTTGTGAATAATTTAGCCCAGAATGGTTCGGAGGAACAAAAGCAGAGAATTCTTCCAAAGGTTTGCTCGGGTGAATGGATTGGGGCAATGGCAATGTCTGAGCCGAATTATGGAACGGATGTAGTAGGAATGGAAACAACTGCTGAGTTGAATTCAGATGGAAATTGGGTAATCAATGGCAATAAGATGTGGATTACGAATGGGTCAATCGATGATGACCGTACTCCAGCAGATGTTGTTTGGGTATACGCTAGGACTGGAATCGATGATCGTGGCCGCCCTCAACTTTCAACATTCATAGTCGAAAATGGGGCGCCTGGTTATTCAGTTGGCCAAAAAATCTACGATAAAACTGGTATGCGCGCATCCAATACCGCTGAACTTGTTTTCGCTGACTGTATTGTTGGTCCTGAAAGCCTTGTAGGAAAACCCGGTTCATCAATTCATCATATGATGAAGAATCTAGAGATTGAACGATTGACCTTAGCGGGGATGTCTTTAGGGATTGCTCGTAGGTCATTGGATATCATGAATCGTTATGCTTCAGATAGAGTTGCCTTTGGAAAACCTATACGTTCTTTTGGGCAAATGCAACGATACATCGGCGAATCATATGCAGAATATAGGGCCATGAGGGCATATGTATACGATACTGCTAGGCAATTGGATTTGAATGAAGGAGGCCAAAGACTCGATAGTGATGGAGTGAAATTGTATTCTACAACGAAGGCAAAGGAAATTGCAGATAGGGCAATACAGGTGCTTGGCGGTTATGGGTATGTAGCTGAATATGTGGTTGAAAGATTGTGGAGAGATTCCAAGTTGATGGAGATTGGTGGAGGGACCATTGAGAGTCATCAGAAGAATATCACTCGTGATCTCGCTAAGGATCCTGATGCGGTGAATCGTTAATGACTCGAGAGACGTTCATTGAAATTCTTGGATTGAAAGAATTGGATAGAGCCGGTTGGTTGAGATCTGGATTATCAGATATTGAATCTGTGGCTGCACACTCGTGGGGGGTTGCATTTCTGGCCTTTCATTTATGTCCAGTCGAAATCAATCGCAATCGAGTAATGGAAATGGCCATATGTCATGATGTCGCAGAGGTTAGGGTTGGCGATATCACTCCCCATGATGGAGTATCTGATGATGAAAAAGTACGAATGGAGACAGAAGCAATGGTAGAAATTTCATCTAGACTCCCTCAGGGTGAACTTATGTTGGAACTTTTTCAAGAGTATGAATTGGGAGTTACTCCAGAGTCTAGATTTCTCAAACTTTGTGATAAGTTAGACATGGCATTGCAATCATATGTGTATCAATCAAGAACAGATGTTGACTTGTCCAATTTTCGTATCACTGCTAGTAAGTTAGTTGTTGAATATGGGTTCCCGAATCTACTAAGGAATTAGTGTAGCCCTGCCCGGATTCGAACCAGGGTCACCAGGTCCAAAACCTGGTATGATGGACCACTACACCACAGGGCTGTGCCCCCTTCGGTGAGAGTATGGGATTTGGACTTACGGGTGTGAAATAGCCTTGATTTAGATTATTCAATCAAATGTGATTTCCTTTTAATCCATTTATGATGGTCAATTATTCGATACGGTGAAAGACATTGCTTACACTTCAGTACACTATGGGGTCGAGAATAAAGGCATTATTTCTCGTTTTTTCCTTCATGGTTGTGCCATGGACACATTTCCCGACATTTCCTTCATCCGATACCATTTTGCTCAATGATGCAGAAATTGACTCTCCAGTCTCATCGATGTTACATCCATGGTCTCCAGGTACAGCATTCATTGATTCTTCATTTGAGAATCTTGATTCAGAAGAAGTAACCGCGATTGTTCTAACAGATCGTCTCCAAACATTGCATGAATGGCAAACTGAAAGAGGTCTGTTGATTCCTCAGGCGGCAGAATCGGGTGATGATAAATTAGTCGAATCATTTCCTTCTCAGGGTATTCTCGAACACCGTACTGTCATACTACCTGGCCAATTGATTCCTAAGTTGTCTGGAATTCCAGGTGTTCGTGCTGTATTTCCTGATCCTGGAGCACCAGAACCATACGACACTGACTCATTGATTTCTCCTACCAGCGTTCGATCTGGTGAATTACATGGTGCAACAGATGTTTGGGATGGTGGAAGGAACGGAACTGGAGTAATTGTGGCCGTAGCAGATAGTGGAATTGATTTCGCTCACCCCGATCTAAATGGTACTCAAGCAAGATACGATAATTCAACTTCTCCATATCATGGATGGCCATTAATGCATGACCCTATGAGCATACTACTTTGGTTGAGGGATGGTCAAGCATATCCCGAAAACACAGGGTCGTGGTGGTCCGACACAAGTGATACAGATATTGATGCAAATAACGATTCATTACTTGATGGAACAGGATTTTCAATACATGGGCTCCCAACATCCGTTTCAGGAGTATACCACCTTGGCGAACATCCTGACTCGAAACTTATTTCTCGAGCTGGTGGTGATGTTCCAGTTTTGGTAGTTGATTCAGTAATATCTGGAATTTATGATACGGTATATGTTGATCTTGATTTAGATGGAAATTTTAGTGAAGAAGTTCCAATGACTAAGGGAAATGAGACAGCAGGTCTTGATCTGAATGGAGATGGTTTGTGGGATCGTTCAGGGGGTCTTATTTGGTGGATATCTGATGGATTAAATGGTGTTCCATATGGTGATGTATATGCGGCTAGGAACGGTTATCAAAACAGAATACCTGGAAATGGAGACATGGTTCTCTTTATGATTAATGACGTCAATGAAGGTGGAGGGAATCATGGTACATTGTGTGCATCTGCCATCAATGCTCAAGGACAGATATCAAATGGAAAAGTAATCGGTATGGCACCAGGGTCAAAAACTACAGCTGTAGCTAATTTGTATTCATATGGTTCAATGTTAGATTCTTACCGATTCATCTCTGAAGGATATGATGGAAATGCTTCAACAGATGAACAACCTCACATTGGATCTTTTTCATTTGGTTACTCTGGTACTCATGACGATGGAGCAGATCCCAATAGTATGTACTTAGATTGGCTTACTCGTGTGTATAGTCCTACTACGACCTACTTTGTTGCTACAGGGAATGGGGGGCACGGATATGGGACAACAGCCGCTCCTGGAGGGGCTCATGGTGTTATTTCAGTAGGTGCATTTAGTTCTAAGACTGGAGAATCGAATGGTGGTACATGGGGGCAATCAACATCATGGTCGAACAGAGGCCCAAATTCAGTTAGCAGATTGGATCCTGATTTGGTTGCTGTTGGTTGGTCAGCAACAGGTGATCGAACACTCAATGAAAAAACAGATGCAAATGAAGCCCATCGTGTTTGGGGAGGGACCTCGTTAGCTACTCCAATTGCTGCAGGTCTCGGCGCCCTAGTAGTTCAGGCATGGATAGAAATTCACGGAGTTGCACCTACTTCTCAACAGGTTAGAGATATCATGATGTCTACATCTGATGATAGAGGATATGACCCATTGGTGCAAGGAGCCGGTTGGGCCAATGTTTCTCGTGCGGTAGATACTATAACGGGAGTAAACGGAACTATGAGCGTAGAACCAGCATCATGGATGTCGGGCCAATTCGATGGTTCACATCGTGATGCAAATATCAATATCATTAAGCCTGGTGAAAATCAGACAGTTTCACTATCATTATCAAACCCTGGCTCTTCAAATATTACGGTGAATCTTTCGCCTGAGGTAATGGTGCCAATGCAACATTGGACTATGAATTGGAACAGTACAGAAACAACCCCAAATGCTACGTGGGATGGTTATCAGTCAGGAACTCCTGATATTCTAATTCCAATACACATCAAAGATGATGTTAATTTCACATTACCAAATTCAACAACTTTGGTACGGGCTAGAGCTGCAATGGACGGTGCTGGATTCGATGGCGATCACAACAGTGAATCAGAGAATAAATTGCATCTTAGACTCTGGAGATGGACCGATCGTGATGGAGATGGATTATTTCACGATGATCAAGATAACGATTTATTTGTTGATTCTGGTGAATGGACTGAATCAAATAATGAGTTTGCCATGTTAACGGAGCATAATTACGGATCAGGTCAGGCAGAAGTTAGGATGGGAATGCCGCTTGAAGAAACAGATGACGGATTGTTGCTAGCAGTATGGAGAGAAAACATCCGAGCTAATCATATTGATCCATTGCCAATTGAGATAGATTGGACTGCATTTGGAACTGTGAATGATTCTTGGGTATCAGTTCCTTCAAATTTGACCATTCTATCCAATTCAACTTCACAAGTAAATGTCTCAATTAACGTCCCCAATGATGCAGATCCTGGACTTCGACAGCATGGAATCAAGATGAGATGGAATACCTCTGTTGAAAATTCCACTATGGAATGGATGTGGCCAATAATTTCCAATATCGCATATACTGGTTCATTCCAAAGTAATCCGATGCCATTGGATGGAAATATGTCTAATCAAACCCTGTATGAAGAGACATGGATTCAAGGTGCACAACGATGGGGTTGGAGAGCAGAATCAGGCGATTGGAAAATGTTCAGCATAGATTGGCCAAGTGGATATACCTCCAATGGAACCGCATTGATAGATGTTGATTGGGACGATAATATCTACACCGATGTAGATGTCCATTGGATGTCTGAGACCTATCACCCATACGGAGTATTCGACCCAATCGCATATGGGTCAAGAACGATGAAACTAGAATCTAGTTCGGCCAACAAACATGCTGGGAGTGGAATATACACATATGAGACCAATACGGGTGAATCTAATGAATTTTTGACTGCATCTTCCAGTCCAGGAGTGAAACATGTAATGTTACATTCAGCCATACATGGGGTGCCTACTAACGACAATCCACTCACAATTGATGTGGGCATTATTGCTCCATTGGATGGTGGATTAGGTTGCTCAGTTGATGATTGGAGATATGGAGATAGAAATGAATCAGTCCGGATTGGGTCCACCATGGATCTTGATATTGTATCTGCTAATGCAGTCGGATGGAGTCAGCCGACATTACTTAGTGGGCAGACAGTAAGTCAGGACACTCCCGATGACCATACTACTGCATCATACATTCACTCGTTCAATGCATTGAATCTCGCTGAACTGTCTGTTTCAACACTTAGTTGGAATATTCCTGATTTAGATCTCTATATTGGATATGATGAGAATGGTAATGGATTAATGGATTTTGGAAATGAACAAAAAGCCAGTTCAGGTCAGTTCAATTCTGACGAATATGCACATATTGACTCTCCTCAAGATGGTCTATGGTTTGTAGCAATTCATGGATTCGATGTAGGTAATGGAAATGGTACATTCCAATTGAAGATAGATACGGTTGCTGAAAGTGGTCCAAACTCTGGTCTTAATGTTGAAAACATTACAGAAATTTCTGATTTAGGTATTCTCAATACCTGGCCTAATGGTTCGAATGATTTGAATGGAGAAACACCAGAATCTGCTTGGATACTTAATTTATCGATGGCTCGCCCTGATCATTCAGGGATTTGGTCAGGAACGATTGACTTGACTCTTGAAGGTGGAGCTGAAATCAGGCTCAAGTACACGTATACATTGATTGAAGCACCACCATTATTGGATTTTACAATCCCAGACAATGGTACAAGAACGAATGTTACTCGACAAGTGAGCCTTCATATTTTAGATACAGATAATGGCTTCAATCTTACAAGCTTAAATTGGACTCAATCTGGTGTCTCAGAATTGCGGAATGTAACTGTTGAGATTGAAACCAATAGTGGAAATATATCAAATCGAACGATAGAATGGTATTTCCTAAATGGTCCAGATTCTAATCTTTCAAATGAATCTAGATTTGAACTCTACAATGATACATTACGAGAGGTTTGGATGAATGGGACAATGTCTGCAACAGAGGGGTGGCATTTTCATGATGTTTCAATCCTAGATCATGGAATGTTATGGAATTCTACCAGTTTAGCAGTAGAATATGATATCACCCTACCGATTATTGGCCTTAGCAATTGGCGACCAATATCAAATAAATCTCTAATTGACGATATGGTTTTGCTAACCGAACCTGACGTGGATGTATGGATAAACGGTACCGAATTCACTCCTGATTCTAGTGGTTCAATAGATCTAATGCTAGAACTCATGCCTTCTCATTGGGTCACAACAACTTCAGGGGGATTGGACTGGATAGACATGAATAGATTTGAGATTGTAGTTCGAGATAGAGCAGGCAATTGGAATATCAAACAATTTCAAATTCCGTTTGACCCCCATCCTCCTGGAGAAGATGGATTGGCCCGCGATCAAATAGTTCTAGACGGAATGTTCCCAATCGAACCATTTGGTATTGAAAAAATACTTCCTGAACAGATGGCCATGGGAGTCAATGCATCTCGTGCGAACATCGAAGTTTTGGTGCCATATGATGCTATGACTACATGTTTGAGTCTTACTGATCCATTCGGAATTGAAGTAACAAAATCATGTGTTTCTTTGCCCCACCCACCTCCATGGATTGGATGGAATGCTGATGGGTGGTCTGATGATGCCATTGATTTGGGTCTTGTAGAACAAAGGTCCTTGGGATTCAATATTGATTGGAGTGGATATTCAGATGGACTCTATTCAATTGTATTTGAGGTGGAGGATTGGGCAGGACATATTGGGGAATCATCATATCTTTTGGACATTGATCGAGTATCTCCAATTATTCAATGGATTGGATTTGATGACATTGTCGAACGCACTAATTTGAATGTTTCAACGTCGTATGGTGAATGGACTCAACATTCAGCCCAATTAAATGGAAATACAATTCATACAGGTGATGGTTCATCCTCTTCATTCAATGTTGAATTTAATCGTACAGGTATACATTCAATTTGTATTATTGCGATAGATCGTACAGTTTCAACTGAACATCCCAATATTGCGAAAAATTGCAAGGATATTCTACTAGACCCTGATGCTTTCCTACCAATAGTAGAAGCATCATGGAATGGTAGTACTGTTTCTACACCTGATGTTTCATTCAGTGTGTCAAGGGGATGGGGCCAGAATGCATCATGGAAACTACTTGGCGAATGGTTAGATGACAACGAATCAGAATGGATTGAATTGAATCATCCAGGGGGTATGATTCCCCAATCTGTTGATGTTGCCCTTCATGAAGGGGCGAATGATATACGATTAGTAGTTGAAGCCGTAGAGAAAATATACACATATGAATTGACAGTAGAATTGGATACTACTCCTCCAATATTGGAGATTACTTCGCCATCTGAAATTAGTTATGGGGATACAAAAATTAGATTTCACGGGAATTGTGAACCAGGACTTGAAGTTAGGATAGATTCCGCAAGCACAAATGTATCTGGATTATGTGGGGAAACAGGAAATTTTGCTTTGACAATCCCTCTTCCATCTATAGAGGGAGATTACCCTCTTGTATTCAGGTCAATTGATCATGTAGGAAATACTGCTCGTTTAGACAGGGAGGTTTCCCTTGATTTCACTTCTCCAGAGGCATTGTTAGGATGGCATTTAGCTGAATGCGAACCTAGGTCTCCTCACCGAATAATTGGAGAATCCAGTTCTACAAAGTGTACTGTGATTGGAGAAGTGGCAGTTATCGATGATGATATTGAATCCTGGGTCGCTACATTATCACTTGACGGAAATGAAGATGTAGTCATATTTGGTGAGTCATCATGGGACGGGCCTCTTCGTATTGAATCAGACAATCCATCTGAAGGAGCATGGACATTGACGATAGAAATGGAAGATTATGCTGGTAACAATCGAACTCTTTCTACTTCTATTGATATTCAAGGTAGGGAGGCAACATCATCTGAGAAACTAGCATCATTTGGATCTATGTACAATATTTTGGCAATATCCATCGCTGTTACTACTGCAATAATTTCATGGATTTCAATCAATAGAAAACCTCCTGGAATTGAATCAGAATTTATTGATGAATTAAGCGAGGATTGAAGGCCTTCATTCAATACCCGATAAACATGGACATTGAACATATTGCAGTCATTGGGTCTGGACAAATGGGCAACGGCATTGCTCAAGTTGCTGCATGCGCTGGTTATTCGGTGACTATGGTCGACATCAAACAGGATTTTTTGGATAAGGGCATGAAAACGATTTCTAGTTCGCTCAATCGACTTGTTGCCAAGGAAAGAATGTCGAAAGAAGATGCCGATAATGCAATGTCTAGAATCAATGCATCTACCGACACAAATTCCTGTGCTTCTGCTGATTTAGTTGTAGAAGCAATTCCTGAAATTCCTGAATTGAAGTACTCAACTTTTGGCCAACTTGACTCAATTTGTAAGGAGTCAGCAATTCTTGCATCTAATACCAGTAGCATTAGTATTGATTCAATTGCAGGAAGTACAAATCGTCCGGACAAAGTAATAGGCATGCATTTCATGAACCCAGTTCCTATCATGAAATTAGTCGAAGTAATCAATGGTTCTCAGACGTCTGAAGAAGTCACATCTGCAGTACTTGTTGCTGCTGAAAGAATGGGAAAAACTCCTTTGATGTGCAATGATTCACCTGGATTTGTTTCAAACAGGATACTTTGTCCAATGATCAATGAAGCAATTCTAACATTACAGGAAGGTGTGGCAGAACCTGACGCAATTGATGGCATTATGAAACTAGGAATGAATCACCCAATTGGGCCACTTGCATTATCCGATTTGATAGGGAATGATACTGTGTTGCACATCATGAATGTCCTACATGAAGGACTTGAGGATGACAAATATGCTCCTGCTCCACTACTAGTCGAGATGGTAGATCAAGGTAAACTTGGACGGAAATCTGGCGAAGGATTCTACACCTATTAACAGGAGAACAAATCATGCAACCACCAAATCAGGGGTGGAACCCCGCTCAACCTCAGGTTCTTACTGGCCAACCAACAACACCTGTTTATCAGACGCCTACTGTAGTAATTTCAACTACGAATGGTTCAGCAACTTGGGGCATGATTCTTGGCATAATCTCGTTTATTTTGTCAATTGGCGGAGTATTTTCTGGAGGTATCTGTTGTTTATTCTCAGTTCCATTAGCATTCATTGGAGTCATTCTATCTCATGTAGGCAGTGGGGCGTCCAAAAGAACAGGTGTAGGCAGTGGAGAGGCAACAGCAGGATTAATCCTGAATTGGCTTCAATTGGGGGCAATAGTTGTATCAATCGTCGGTTTCTTAGTTTTCGGCGCTGCTATTATGTCCGGTATTTGACTTGCTTCAAGAAGAATTTTTACTGTTGACCTCTTCGATGATTCATGCCACCTCATGTTGATCCAACATCTGGAGTTCCAATTATGGACCGACCTGTTTCTCAGACGCCTCAGCCTCAAGTTCATCAGACTGCAATGCCGCAACAAACAATACAACAACAATATGGCCCAGCTCCTCCATCTATGGAGCCACAGATGATGAATACAGCAGCAGGAGTACAGATGGTATACCCTCACATGCAAAAATCAAGATTGGTAGTGCTATTACTAGCGATTTTACTAGGTGGTTTCGGTGCTCACAATTTCTATCTTGGGAATGCTGGAAAAGGGGTTGCACAGTTGTTAATTACATTGCTTAGTCTGGGGATACTTGCATTCATTCCTGTAATTTGGGGACTAATTGAGGGAATCATAATGTTTGGTGATAAAAATGCAGTTGATGCAAATGGGATTCCACTGAAGGATTGATTAAGACATAATTGGAACAATCCATCGAATATACATCATCCAACCAAACGCCGCTATCGATAGCATCACCCACGTGGTGAATATTGATTTAGGAAATTCTGGTTGATTGTTCAATCTTTTTTCCTTCAATGACCATAATGAACGAATGAAAATTGCAATGAATGCGAAATATACCAATGGAGTTCCGACATTAAATTCGATAGCAGAAATTGGATCTAGATGACTCATCGCAACAAATCCACGTGTCATCCCACAAAATGGGCAATCAATCCCCGTAAGATGATAAAATGGGCAAAGGCGAAGTCCATCTACACCTCCATGGGGGAGTATCATTGAGGTACCAAGTGCAACCCCTGAAACTGCCAGTTGAATTCCACCTTCAGGAATGTCTCGAAGTTTTCTAATCATGGACAATGTTCCACATCCGGCTGAATGATTATATCCTTGTGCACTGTAAAAACATCATGGCACAACCTATGGAACAACCTATGCAAGCGGCTGGAGCACCAGCTGTTTCGGATAAAGATTGGATGACTACCTTGTTACTGAGTTTCTTTCTCGGTGCTCTAGGAGTGGATCACTTCTATACCGGGAAAACGATGACTGGTATCTTGAAGTTGATTACCGTTGGAGGATGTGGAATCTGGGCATTGATTGATTTGATAATGATCATCACTCAGAATTTCAAGGACGCAGACGGTCTACCAATTGTAAACAAGTAAGATTGTTTTCTGATTTTTCCGTTAATGATTAGCGGAGCCTATGCCAT
>JASLJW010000184.1 GCA_030747885.1 Candidatus Thalassarchaeaceae archaeon | reverse complement strand
GGGCCACCGCGACTAGGACCCTTTGGACCACTCGGGGGACCACCGCGACTAGGGCCTTTGGGGCCACTAGGTGGACCACCGCGACTGGGACCCTTTGGACCGCCACTGGATGGACCGCCACGACTGGGACCCTTGGGGCCGCCACTGGATGGACCGCCACGACTAGGGCCCTTCGGACCACTAGGTGGGCCACCGCGACTAGGACCCTTGGGGCCACTAGGTGGGCCACCGCGAGAAGGGCCCTTGGGGCCACTAGGTGGGCCACCGCGAGAAGGACCCGCGCGAGGTGCGGGCTCTGGTTCTTCATCTTCATCAAGGAATTCAGCACCACATGTGGGACAAGATGGATCACTGTCTCGAACTAAACCTCCACATGCACCACATTCAAACATCTCTTCATCAATATCTTCGACCGCAGATTCTGGCTCTTCACCCCATGAAAAGGATATCTCCCCATCCTTACTTCGGAACAATGCAAGGAGAAGTTGTACATCATATCCCTTCAAACGAATCTCTGTATCAATAGCATGCTCAAAAGCACCATGCAATTCAGGAGGGTTATCTAGAACTCTACCATCATCAATATATGTCACATTTACTCGAATTACTGAACCTTCTGCCTTAACTTGAGGAGTCTCAACTCCGACACCTCTCTTCCGCCCTACTCTCCGAACTGCTACCTCTACCATTCTGCGAACTAACGTATCCGAGGGGAGATTCGACGGAGTGGATGAACGCGCGGGGGCCGGGTTGAATGGTTCCACTTCATCCAACGAAGTAGAACTACGATCTAGATTTGGAGAACCCTGTACTGCGCCAACGGCACCAAGGAATTCTGAGGCACTCTGCTGATTCATTGAAAGCCAAGCAGAACGAGCATTCGCCTTCTTCTCACGATCTGCTTCAGCCATGGCATCCACAACCATATCTTGAGTAGAACGAGAAGGGTCATTCTGAGGATTGGGTTGAACTGGTTGTCCAGTCATATCAGCAGCAAGTGACGAAAGGAAATTCTGAGATACCATTTCGGAATCCATTTCATTTGGTTGAACTTGTGCATTTCCTTGAGGTAAAACTGCGCCCATACCTTGTGGATTCGGTTGTTGAAACATTGAAGGATCAATCTGCATTTCAGATGAAGGTTCAGTAGGGGGCGCTGGACTGGGCGTCATGCCCCCGCCGCCAGCGTTCTGACGGGCCCCACATTCGGGACAAAACAGTGAATCGCTAGGAATCTCTTCACCACAGGAACCGCACTGCATGGCAACCGCTCAACCCGTCGAGTAAAGACTTCTTCATTAATCCGTTCCCAAACGAATGGAATTCAAACAGTCAAACCACCCTACACTGTCAAGAACAACTTGTACACGTGATGGATTAGGAGTGATACCAATGTTGATTGATTCATCGACAGATAAACTTCTGGAAGATACCTCTCGGTCATTCTACCTAACTCTCAAGATTCTGCCTAAAAAAATCAGAGGGCAGGTCGGCCTCTTGTATCTTTTAGCTAGAATTGCTGATACCATCGCAGACTCAAAGGTTGGAGAAGCAGAGATGTTAATCGAATCACTAAAAATGTACGAAGAATCAGTCAAAGATTCATCAATTAATATCCCTGATTTAGAACCCATTGCAAAACTACAAGAAGACCAAGGAGAACAACGATTATTGCGTAACGTATCGCAAGTTGTTTCATCATTGTCGAAATTTAGTTCCGCCGATAAAACACGTATTTTGAGATGCTTGAAGATCATCATAGCTGGGCAAACCTTGGACCTAGAGAGATTCGGTCCGGCGAATGATTCACAAGAAATTTCAGCACTTCAAACCCCAGATGAAATGGACGACTATGCATACAGAGTCGCAGGAAGTGTAGGGGAGTTCTGGACTTCGATGACACTCGCTCATTTGGTAAGGGCAGATGGGCCGAAAGAAGAGAAGATGTTTGATTTAGGCGTCAAATTCGGAAAATCTCTACAGATGATCAATATCCTCAGAGACATCCCCGAAGATCTTCGTTTCGGGAGATGTTACATCCCTGAACAATTACTAAAAGAACATGACTTGAATCCAGAAGATCTTCTTGAAGCAACAAATATGAGTAAATTCCGAGACCTCTACCATCATCATTTGGACATCACAGATGGACATCTAAGAGCTGCCGAAGAATACATAATGCTGCTACCAAGAACTCAATTTAGACTTAGAGTAGCGTGCCTTCTTCCAGTATTAATAGGGCAAAAGACCGTGAATTTGTTGAGATCTAGAAATGTTCTAGATTCTACTGATCGAGTAAAGGTTCAACGAAAAACAGTGAAACGATTGATGTTAAAATCCGTTCTTTCAACATTAATCCCCGGAGGCGCCGCTCGTCTTCTGAAAAATAATAGAAAAATAAGACAATAATTCTCTCTAATCGAAGAAAACTACGCGACAATCGCACCCTTTGATATAGGGCAGGAGGGTGTTCGTGATGATTCACATGGGAGAGACCATCCGCCAGGAGGCCTCAAAAACTACTGTGGAAAGCCCCATGAATTCAGTAAATCGTGACGAGCAAGGCATTCGTTCACTACGATCCGCTGTAGAAATTACTTCAGAAGCGGTTCGAGCTGCAAGTGTTACTGCCTTCGATGCATTACGTGCTTCTGCGAAATTTATGGGTGTGACAAAATCTGGCGAGGAACTCGCAAATCCTTTCGACAGTATTGATGCACCTGTATGGTCTGAAAAGGAAATTCCACCATTTATCATCAATACCTCTTATGACTACTGTGAGGCACTAACAATCAGAGAAGCTGCTAACTTCTATCATTCTTTCAAGTATCTTCCAGATGATAAAAGAAGAGCAATGTGTGCTTACTACGCCTTTTGTAGAAGAGCAGATGACATCGCGGATGGAGATTATCGAGATTTATTCCCTGGTTCTGAGGGGGCAGATGATCCTGAAGCGAAAGAATACATCAACAGATTAGAAGAAATGATTCAACGTGTTCCAGTAGTTGATCGTAGTAGTTTTATGGATAAAATGGCTCAACTATACTTCTTCAGAAAGAAACTCTCTACTGCATACAATGACCTTGCTTCCACTGACCCAATTTTCTTGGCACTAAAGGACACGGTCCAAAGATACGGTATTCCAAAAATCCACATGGATGACTTAATCACGGGCATGGAAGATGATTTCTTTAGAGATCGTTACGATACATTCGATGACTTATACAAATACTGCTACAGAGTTGCTTCGACCGTTGGCCTTGTTTGTATTGAGATTTACAATTACGACAACAATGCAGCACGTGAACACGCTGAAGCATGGGGCGTTTTCATGCAACTTGTAAACATTCTAAGAGATGTACAAGAAGATGCGGCACGTGGACGTATCTATCTGCCGATTGATGATTTAGCAAAACATGGAATAACAGCAGAAGATGTTCTGGAAGGGCGCCTGAATGGGCACCCTGGATGGAATCCATTCGTGAAGGAGTTCATTGAGCGAATCGAATTATACCGGGACAAAGCATTGGGATTACTGCCGATGCTTAATCCAAGGGTAAGATACAGTCCCGCAATTATGATGGGGCTTTACCGATCTATTCTCAAGAAAATCACCAAAGTAAACGGAGATGTATTTACCGAACGCATCAGATTGAATAAAGCGGAGAAAATTACTCTCGCTCTTACAACCTATATCCGTCATCGATTCTTGACGTTCTTCTGAACCTCTCAGCCCTCTACGGCAGGTAATTACCAATAGCGAAGACAAAGGAGATGAGAAGATGCGTGTTGCAGTCCTGCTAGAAGATCGATGCGCACCAAACATGCCTGCCTTCGCATATCTAAAGAAATATGCAGGCATGTGTGGCAGTGAATGCATCCAAGTTGTGGATAACAAATGCAAGATTCTTGAAACGGCTTGCCCAGTCTGCTTGAACAGAGCAAAACATTGCCCTGGTGATGCAGTGATTCTCATTAATCTCCCTGAGGAACTAGATTCAGATATGACTCATTGTTTCGGAGAAAATGGATTCAGAGTATTCCGACTCCCCACTCCTAGAGAAGAAGCAGTAATCGGAATCCTCGGTCAAAATGGAATGGGAAAATCAACTGCAGTACAGATTCTTTCAGGTGCTCTAAAACCAAATCTTGGAGATTGGGGGGGCGAGAAAGATTGGGATGAAATAATCGAGAGTTATCCCAAGGGCGAACTCAGAGACTATCTGGAACAAGTAGCAGTTTCAGGAGTAAAAGTTGCTGTGAAGCCACAGTATGTGGATAAATTGCCCAAGATATTTGATGGAGTAGTTAGCGAACTACTGAATCGAGTTGATGAAAGAAACGAAGTAGAAAAATGGGCAACAGAAATGGGAATTGTCCATTTAATGGACCGGAAACTTGGAGCATTATCAGGTGGAGAACTCCAACGTGTAGCAATTTGTGCAACTCTACTGAAAGAAGCAGACGTTTACTTCTTTGATGAGGCAACATCATATCTGGACATTCATGAGCGTATGCGTGTAACAAAAATTATCCAAGAATTAGCGAAAATGGGGCGCAGGGTACTTGTTGTTGAACACGATTTAGCAATTCTAGATGTTCTCTGTGATCAAGTTCACATCGTTTATGGGGAACGAGCAGGATATGGGATTTTTACTCCTTCAAGAGCAACAAGAGTAGCGATCAACGCATATCTTGATGGACATTTAGTTGAACAAAACATGAGGATACGAGACAAGCCAATCAAGTTCCATACGGGCCGTATTCGTTCAGATGAAATTGGAGACCCGATTCTTCAATGGGGGGACTTAGAGAAGACACTAGGCGAATTTACTCTAAAAACCGAACAGGGAACTGTTCATTCTGCCGAAGTTGTAGGTGTAGTTGGCCCTAACGCAACGGGTAAAACCACAATGGTGAAAATGTTGGCAGGACAGATTGAAGCAGACGGAGGATGGACTACGATGGATGCGAAAGTATCCTACAAGCCTCAACATGTCAAAGCAAATTTCGACGGCACAGTACGTGATTGGCTTGATACTGAACTAGGAAAAGCATGGCATTCAGGAGAGTTTCAATCCAAGGTAGTAAGACCACTCAATGTCCATCAACTCCTGGAACTACAAGCTCGGAAATTATCTGGAGGAGAATTACAAGCAGTTTGGATTGTTCTTTGTTTGGGTAAAGATGCAGATATTTACCTTCTTGACGAACCCTCCGCACACCTTGATGCAAATGCCAGAATGGAGGCAGCAAAAGCAATTCGAAGGACAATGGTCACCAAAGAAAAAGCAGCCATGGTAATTGATCACGACATTTACTTCATTGATATTGTAAGTGATTCGCTCCTTGTTTTCGAAGGTGAAGGGGGCGTAGAAGGAAATGCAGTAGGGCCCATGCAACTACGCAATGGAATGAATCGATTTCTCAAGAATGTGGGAATTACATTCAGAAGAGACCAAGATTCTCAGAGGCCAAGAATCAACAAAGAAGATAGTCGAAAAGATAGGGAACAGAAATCGTCTGGAGAATATTTCTATTCGTCTTAAAGAGGTAATGAAATGCCAGTCAATAAACCTCCTTTTGGCGGAGCAGGAAGGCGACGACGTAATCGATTAAGCGGGAGTTCATTGGTAAGTTGGGAACGATGTCCTAGAGCATGGATGGTGAAACGTAGAATCGGGCTTAGGGGCCCAGTTAGACCAAGTATGATTCTTGGAATTCTCCTTGAAGATGCAGTCGTTGGACTACTGATGGAAAGTCCGCCTTCAGATGGTTCTCAACCGCATGGAAGATCACTTTTCCTAGAACATCAAGGTGATCAAAATCATGACGAAGTAGAAACAAAATGTATCGATTCACTTGAAGGAATAAATGATTGGTTGTATTCTCTTATCCCAGCTCTAGCTAAACATGTACATTCTAGATTCCTAGTAGAATGGGAGCAAACACCATGGAAAAAAGAGGGATCCGGACCTGAAGACATCAAATTGGAAATAATTCAGGAACAGATAGGTTCTGCCCTGAAAATGCAAATTGCAGAAGCTCAAAAATGCCTAGATTCCAATGGTGGCCCACATCTAAATCAATTCAGATTAGAAGGGGACCCTTTCAGACCAGTTGCTCCTAGATGGGCGTCAGAACCTGGAGAACCTCATTCAACAGAAGGGTTCCAAAAAGAAGGAGACCAAACAAATTGGTGGGAAGCATGGGAAATTTCAAGACCTTGGATGAAAGACCCAAGAATTCCCTCAGCGCAACGAATTCATCATCCTGAAGGATGGGCATCTGGAGAAATGGATGTAGTGCATCGATGGAGAGAAAATGCAACAATTGTAGATATAAAATCAGGTTGGGGTGCTGGAAAACCACAACCCAACCTTGAGGCTCAGATTGGTTTCTACCGTTGGTTGTGGAATCAAACTAGAACTTCTGACTCACAGGGAGTCGATTCCCTAGAAGGTTGGTTTCTCCTAGATGGACATATTCACCGAATTCAGGCCTTGCCTGATTCAATCATGGATATTGAAACACAACGACTCTCAAGAATTAGAGATCAAATGGCCAAGATAGAGGAACAGGATTGGAAATGGATATCGGAAAATGGGACTCCATTAGGGCATCCACTGTACTGCCCTCATTGCAAAGGACTCGAAATTTGCGGTTATTCTACCGATCCCGAAGATAGAGCAATTCGGTCATTTCTTCCGAAGATTAATTTCGAAATACCAGAAAATGCGAATGCGATTTCTGATTTGCCATATAGGCTATCTGTACGCGGCTCTATAGATGGAGTTTGGCGTGAAATGGAGAATTCATATGGGGAATTAGTCAGAGTTGCAACTCTTAGAGCAGGGAACACAATGATCACTATTGAAGAAACAGAAGAAGGTGTTGTAGACCCCCATTCATGGAACGGTGAAATCGGGATAACAAATGCCAACCCAGGAATATTTCGAGGAAGGCCTCACCTGTTCCTCGATAGCAAATCAAAACTCGTCGAATTTGATGCAGACGAGGATTGGATTCGATTGGGTCTAATTCCTACCCGTGCTACTGTTTCAGGTCAAGTTGTATCTATGGGTAGAAATCAGGGAGTCTCCGGCAATGGTCGTCCTTGGACAATACACAGCTTGCACATTTGGGATGGGACTGGTGTTGTTGAAATTGCGGCATTTGGATCCAACAGATCAAGGACATTTGAATCAATGACTGTTGGAGACCATATGATTGTGCATCATGGTGAGTTGGGTTGGAGAGAAGGGAATCCTCAGATCCAACTCGGTCGACAGACTAGCCTAGAACATCTCCAATCCGATAGTTGAGTTCAATACCCCTCGCGTTAACTCGCCTTCATGCCGGTGACTAGGCTCGCTCCAGAGGAGGTCGTGGTTCAAGGATGGAATCGCTTGTCGGCATCAAAAATTGGAAGGTGGAACAGTTGCCCGAGGCAATACTGGATGCAATATCATCTCAAAATCAAGGAGCCGATGCCCTCAGCAGTAGTTCGAGGCAATGCAGTTGAAGCATGTGTCTCTCGAGTGCTAAGAGAAAGTCCGGCTTTGATTAAATCTGAAGCACCAGATCGAATATTGGTATCTCCATTGGATTCGCAAGGAAATCTGCACGATGGCACAGATGGTTGGCTTGGACCTACACTTGATGGAGTCAGCGATAGTGAATTACCAACAGATCTAGATTCACTCGCAAATTGGGCACATTCTCGAATAGATGCACATGTAGAACGTTGTACTGAGGAGGCATTAATCGCATGGCTAATGAGCCCACATCGAATAGGTGACGCAAATGATTTAGATCGTGATGAAGTTGTTTCAATGGCGCATCGGGGGATTGATTTACATCTCGAAGAGGTTGCTGCTTGCCATTCAAATCTTTCAAAAGAAATTCTTGATAATTGGAGAAAGGGTGGAAAACGGGCCGATTTTCCTCCCCCTGATGGTTTCCCTAATGTCGGCATGCATGTGCCTCCTGAAGCAAATACTGGCGCAATTACATGGAGTGAAGCATGGGCCATCGCACGCCCTTGGTTCGTAGACCCTGATGCCCCTTCATTCTCCATGCAATCCATTCATCCAGACCAATGGTTTCAGGGAGAATACGACCTAATCTATCGTTGGGACGGGCGAATACGGATTATTGATCTCAAAGCATCGATTGGAAATAATGACCGATCAAGGCTCTATCCTGAGCAATTACGAATGTATGCATGGCTTTGGTGGGAAACGCATGGTAGAAAAGAAACCGTTGATGGCCTTGAAATCTGGTATCTTGGCCCAGGATA
>JASLJW010000183.1 GCA_030747885.1 Candidatus Thalassarchaeaceae archaeon | reverse complement strand
CGAGTCACAGATCCTCGTTTGGCAATTCTAATGTTCCGTTCAGGTCGTGCAGTATGCACCGGTGGAAAAAATGAGCAAAACATCCATACTGGTATCGAGAGAATGATTGCTGATTTGAGAGCTGCAGATATTGAAACTTGGAATTTAGAAGATGTGAAAATTGAAGTTCAAAATATGGTTGCAACATACGCTTTGCATTATCCTGAAGATTATGATGGAATTTCCAAGGATGTCGATCAGCGCATGAAGATTGTAAAGGATCCTGGTCACAAGGATTCCAATAGTGGGGGATGGCGTGCTCCAACTCCCGAAGAAGTAGAATTACCTGAAGAGGAAAGCCCTCTGACTACTCTTCCAGTTGGTGAACCACTAGCTGGACTTCCACGTCATTTGAATCTCAATCATTTGACTTTCCATCTTCCTTTCGATAAGGTAGAATATGAGCCCGAACAATTCCCGGGTTTAATTTACAGAATCGATTACCCTAAGGTTGTTTGTCTGATTTTCGGTAGCGGGAAGATGGTAATTACAGGGGCTCGTCATAAGGATGAGATCCTAGAAGCGATTGAATTCATCAAGGACGAATTAGCCGATTTACTCTATGAATGATAATTCATTGAGAGCGATTGGTTGATACACAGCCGAATGGCTGTAGGTACATGGTGGCTTCAGCAGTAGCGCCCCCACGAAGGTCGGCGCTGTTCATTGTTCTAATTTTTCTTCTATCAACACAATTGGTTTTATTCCAAGCACCAGAGCCTCTTGATGACGTAGAATCTTCGTTGCATGTAATGGGAGTTAGGAACAGCCAAGGCACCGTTGATGTACCTGAATGGGCAGTTGGAGATGTTTGGACTTTTGATTCATTTTTTGATGTTCAAGATTTAATTGCATCAGGAGCCCCTGGTTCAAATGTAGGAATTCTTCGAGGAACTCTTACGAAAGAGGTTGTTGATACTACGATAATGATGATTGAGAATCAATCGACAATAGTTTATGTGGTTGAATCATCAGGAACATTTCAGAAGAATGGTATCTCAATTGTTACAGATCAAGCGACTGTAACTGGTGACCTGAGAGTTGAATATGAGTCAGATGAACTGGTAAGGGCTTCAGATTTAGGTCAAATCACTTATGATATGGATTTAGATGTTGATTTACGCAACATCCCGTTTCCAATTAGCATCATTACCGGATCAACTCTTGATTTAGCAGATATTTCGATAGGAACTCAATATTCACCACCCAAGGAGTATTACGACTTCCCTATGGCGGTAGGCGAATATTGGGACACAAGTGTAACGATGAGCACCACTTGGTCTGGTTCAGTGTATCAAAACCTCTTCGAATTACCTGCTGATTCTGAGGATCAAAGTACGGAATCACATGGAGTAACTTCGGTTGGTAATCCAGGTGTAGGATATAGTGGATGCGCGTCTTCACTTAATGCAACATCGTTCAATTCTACTGGTTCAGTCACTGGATTCCGCTGGTATTGCCCCTCAGCTAAGGGTGAAGCATGGTGGCATCAGGAATTAGATTTGGGACTCCAGATTGATTTCAAACTTCTAACGTATACTCCTGCTATACGCGACCCTACCATCTCAGTTGAGACAGTATTCCCTGCGTGGCCTCTAAATTCGAATATGGGGGCTTGGGTCAATTTAACTGACCCTTCCACTGGTTCTCCATTAGGGAATCAAGGAGTTCAATTCAGGTACGAATCGACAGGGGATTATCGTGCATTGACTACAGCTACCAATGGTAGTGCATACGTTGAGTTTGATACTGGTGCGTGGCAAGATCCATCTCCAACAACCTATGATTATGCCAGCCATGGAGTGATTGGTTGGGACGCCGCAGCAAAGTCAGTAGGTGTCTCAACTATGGTATTGGATGAAAATTTAGTAGAAGTGGACTTGGTTGCCTTGGCATCAGGGGTTTCAGTATCTCGTACTAGAGATGGTGTCACCGAACAATTGAATTCAATTACTGGCTTCAATTCTGTACCTGGAGATTTACTTGAATTCTCAATCCCTGTTCGTAATGAAGGAATTCTTTCTGCTCCATCCACAGAACTTGAAATTACTTCCCCTGATGGTAGCACCTCTAGAGCCAATATCCCCAACTTACCTGCAAGAAGTGAGGTTCGTGTAGATGTACAATGGACAGTGCCAGAGGGTCAAGCAATAGGAAACAGCCTTCTTCAATTTGAGGTTGACCCTGATTTGTTGGTAACTGCAGATGCTAATCGAAGTAACAATGCAGATGTGTTCAATATTTTTGTGGG
>JASLJW010000182.1 GCA_030747885.1 Candidatus Thalassarchaeaceae archaeon | reverse complement strand
TCAATCGTGTATGTGTAAACATCCACAATGGTTCGTCCAAAGGAATCACCTGTGGTTACGTTCACCCAAAGTGTTCCTGAAGTCAGATTGGATTGACTCCAAGAATCGGTAGCTGTTTGATTGCTTGAATGGGATCCTAGTTGGCCTTCTGTTGAGTGTTGAGTGGTGGTACGGAACCATCCATTTGTTGGAGGAGTTGCAGTCCATGAAGCTGAAGAACCAATCCAATTTCCTGAATGAACTCCGGTAGCAACAAGAATTGTAGAAACAAGAGACCAATTAGAATACGCATAAGTAATTCTAGATGAATTATCAACTACCTTAACTTCTAAGCGATATCCACTGGAGATGTATGATTGAGAAGGAGAAACGGTTTGATTGTTTGATAATGGAGTCCAGGATGTAGTAGTACCATTCAGTGATTCCCATCGATATAATGCTGAAGGATTTACTGAGCAATCATCAGAATAACTAACAAAATGAGAATTGTTTGTTGTTGAAATGTTTACAGAAGGGGGGGTTTGATCAAATCCAATAATACTGAAATTACTAATATTTTCATTTCCAACTCGATCTAAGGCTCTAATGCTAAGTTCTCCTGAAAAATTGAGATTAGGTGTGAAAGGATTAGACATAGTAACCCAATTAGAATTATTTAGAGAATATTCCAATGATGAAGATGAATTTGACCATGCCCAAATATACCATGAAGAAGGTGCACATTGACCTTGAACAAGAGGCGATGATTGAGTAAATGTCAACGGCGGTGGGAGAGTATCAATGCTGTAATTTAGAGTTAAATTATCCGAATTTCCTGCACGATCTTTGCATTCAAAAACAAGGATTTCAGGACTATTAGGGGCATGAGACGAATTTCCAGAATTGTAAACAACGGATAACGAACCCAAAGAATTAGTATATGCAGAATTATTGATTATCTCAGTACCATTGGATTGGTACATTAGTCTCAATGTTAAATTAACATTTGAAGAATCTAAACATCGTAAAACAATACTACCATTAGAACTAGAACGAACTATTCTAAGAGAGGATGAATGATTTGGATTTTCTACATAAGATGATACAAGAGCACTAACTTCAGGAGTTGGAGCAGATTGATCAAATCTAACTGTCAGAGTATTATTCGATTCATTTGCGACGGTAGATTGTGCCCTATAATTCAAGATAATTATACCACTATTCAATGACGAAAGATTGAGTATTGTTCCATTGGAATAATTTCCAGAACCATTGAGAATTCCGGAATACCAGTACTGTCCATTAAGGAATGAGCCATTAGGAATAGAAACAGAGAAATTAATAGAAATTGAAGAATTAGTGTAAGCAGTAGATTGATTTGGCTCAACATAATTAGCCCCAGAAATAGATATTGATGTAGCGGGAGGAACATTACTTGCAGATACAAATGTTGAAATTTCAACAGGAGCAAGAAGTATGAATATGATAAAAAATAACGAAAATCTACTATTTCGAATCATACTACAACCTCGTAATAATTTCAAATATATTAGGAGCGACTGCAAAGAAAAGTGCAACTACACTTGGAGCAAAAGAAGTAATAGATGCTCGATATCTGTAACCCAATTCTACAGTATATGTAATTCGAACATTTAGTAAGGCAATACAAATCAATAATTGATCACTAATCTCTGAACTAAATAATCCAATATCAATATCAGAAATTGCTCCAAAACCAATCAAAACTACACTTAGATATCCTGTAAGATATGTAACAGATTCTGAAAAAGATTTTTCCAAGAAAGTGGGAGTTAATGGATCAATTAGTAGACCCAAGGACAAAGAAAGAAATAACCATCCTAAATAATTCAAATTTAGTCCTCTTGGAGCAATAATTTCGATTAATAATAGGAAAATTATTGATATCAAAAATGGACCGATAAATACCAATATTGCGGTAAATAATGAACCAAATCGACTACTAAATGAGATTAAACTTTCAATCTCACCAAGTCTCCGTGACATGTCCATGTTTTCTTCTTTAAAGAACAGGTAACGACAGAATATTTCTTGCAATAGTAAAGAAATAAACACAGCCGAAAGAAGAGAGCTTACTCCTTCAATTGGAAAATATTCAGAATTTGCAACAAACAATGAAAATGGCAAAGGTAGAATCGTAGCCAAAAGACGAGATTTGACACGGCTACCGCTCATATACTGGTAAGCACTGATTTCTAATTGATAAAATCAACTAAGGTGTACAAGTGACCTGATTTGCTAATTTTAACTTATAGCCTAACGGCTGGAATAACGGAAAATCCCCGCACGGGGATATATCAAGATGACCTACTTTTCAGTGGAGATGTTGAGGAAAACGAGAGCCACAAAGGCAATGCCCCGGCCTTCTTCCCAATGGGTTCTTGTTCAGTTGCCCTGGGATGATTGCCCAATATCGGTTGCATTTCGTTTTACTTCGACCAATCTCCGCCTCACAGCGGTAGATCACAGTATACTCATTTCTTCGCATATTTTTTTCACCTGGATGTTACGACACAATGCTCCGCACCGTGAAGATTAACGGAACATCGGAAATCCAGGACTAAATCGACATGCAAATTACAATTATACTCGGCAGTATATGAAGCGTTTGTTGGTCCGCGCTCCCGGACTTGAACCGGGGACCCCCTGATGGCTGCCTGTTGCCGTGGTGTTCGTCTACAGTCAGGTGCTCTAGCCAACTGAGCTAAGCGCGGTATGAGTTGCGAGTCGCCCCGCCTTCATATCCGTTTCCGAGAAAACGGGTGAAAAAAAAGTTCTTCAAAAACTATCTTTTTGGGTGTTCTCTACCCCCCACCTTCAAGTAGGGTTCGAAGTCGTCACTCACTCCGGAGACTGAGTTCTCCGGATGGGAATCGACATGGACACTACTGCTGACGCACCTTTTGGAGACGTCATCGATGCCATCAAAGAAGACATGGGAATTGGAATCGGTTCTCCATTGCCTACTACACTTGTTGACGAGGAATTGGCAGGATTTGGAGTTCCGAATCCTCGAATCTTAATCTGTGGATGTGGAGGATCTGGAAACAACACAATGAATCGAATTGTCCACCTTGGAGTTGAGGGTGCAGTCACAATAGCTATCAATACCGACAAGCAACATCTTGACCATACACGTGCTATGCAGAAGTTGCTTGTTGGAAGACATATCACTAGAGGACTAGGTGCAGGAGGGCTTCCTGAAACTGGGCGAAGGTGTGCAGAAGCAGGTAGAGATGTCATCGGCAAGATTGTCCAAGGTGCGGATTTGGTTTTCATCACTGCTGGACTGGGTGGAGGAACTGGAACCGGAATTGCCCCAGTAGTTGCTGAAGAAGCAAAGCGAGCTGGAGCCCTAGTGGTTGCAATCGTTACTACACCATTCGCTGTTGAACGTCGACAGAGAATGCAGAGGGCCCTCGAAGGTCTTGCAAATCTAAGAAATGAAGCGGATGCTGTTCTGGTCCTAGACAACAACAGACTTCTCCATTATGTTCCAAATCTACCTCTAGATGAGGCATTCAGTATCATGGATCAACTAATTGCTGAAATCGTCAAGGGAATCGTTGAGACCATCACTCTACCAAGTCTGATTAATTTGGACTTTGCAGATGTTCGTACCATCATGCAAAACGGTGGAGTCACAATGATGCTCTATGGTGAAAGTGATCGAGGACCAGAGGAAGTCGTTCACGAATCACTCAACCATCCACTACTTGACATATCAATCGATGGTGCAACTGGTGCACTCATACATGTTACTGGAGGTCCATACATGACTCTAGAACAAGCAAATCAAGTCTGTGATCTCATGACCAGTCGTCTTTCTGGAGATGCCCATGTTATCTTTGGTGCAAGGCAAGATCCTGGCTTTGGTGATACAATCAAGGTGATGGCGATTATTACTGGCGTTGGAGCTGAACATCTTCAACAAGCCAATGTTTCGGCTGATATGCTCGGTGAAGCACTCAATATCGCTAGACGTGGAGAAAGTGGAAGTCGCTTTGGATTCCAACGATTCGACTAACGAATAAAAGAAACCCTCAAACCAAGCGGGATATCAGACACTACCATGCGTCGAACGACACTCGTTCCCCTTGCGCTCTGCCTAGCCCTGCTGATGGTTACATCTTCCACAGTAACTGCAGGTGGAGATGTTACTATGATGCAAGGTGCACCAAATGCAGAACAACCGACTGCCGAAAACAACACCTTCCATGTCTTTGGAAG
>JASLJW010000181.1 GCA_030747885.1 Candidatus Thalassarchaeaceae archaeon | reverse complement strand
AACATCACAGTAGATGTGCATATTTTCACAGATCATACGCTGGATGGGAATGAAAGCAACGGGACAATGCGCACAGTTGCATTCCAATTGGTGCCATTAGAAGGTTCACCACACGGAGTTGTCGTTGAGGTGTTAGCGAATGGTACAGAATGGACTTCTGATGGGGTCGCAAGAGTTTCTCTTGAAGCAGGCGCATATCGAGTCGTAATAGGTCCACAGGATCCTCTTGATTCTAATTCTAGTGTTTGGAATACAGGGTTCATTGGAGATGCCCCTGAGGGAGTGTACGGTTTGAGTAATGGTACAGAGCAACTTCATGTTTCCTTGGCTCCTGAATGGTTGACGCATGTGAATCTAACGAATCAAAGTGGAGGCCAGGTTGGACTGAGGATTGTTACCTTCATTTCTGCAGACGATTCCTCACCATCATTTACTAGATATGTAGATGAAAATGGGACGATTAGTGAATATCTCCCTGAAGGTAATTGGATTGTCGCTGTTGACCCTTATATTTCCGGTTCGGATTTGATGGCAGTTCATCGTAGTTTGATTTCAATTGATGAATCTACAGCACCTGTAGATCTTTCAATTCAAACTGTTTCTTCTGCTCATTATCAACTAAATGTAACTGATGCGTCTAATGACCAACCTCTTCAGAGCTATGTTTTGACTGCGCATAGTGGAGATGGATTGGGTAACATTACCCTATCATCTACTGGCGAAGATGGAATGGTAGATATTCACCTGATGCCGGGTAATTGGACTGTTTCGTTGAATCGTACTGATGGACAGACACGCTGGATCATTGATGATTTCAGCATTGGCGATTTGTCTAGTAGTAATGGTTCTCAGGAGATTTCTGTTGAGGCAGAACGATGGGTAAATCTTGGAGGTAATCTTTTCTGGGATTTGGATAATGATGATTTATACGATATTAACGAAGGAGTTGGTGGAACTAATGTTTCCATTACAGACAACATGACTGGTGAAACCGTAGTCGTTGTTAGCAATGATGCAGGCAGCTGGTCAGAATTTGTTCGTGTGAAGAGAAATTTCACCATCTCTGCAGAGAAAGATGGATTTAGTTCTAATCAAGAATTCATTGAAATCGTCATTGATACTGTCAGTAGAGATATAGAAATGTCTGCTGCAACTGTTTCAGTTTCTGGAATTGTAGATGTTTTGCCTGCAGAACGTTGGGATGAAATTTCATCCTCTACTTCGATTACTCTTTATCCGGGACTAGGCTTCGAAAGAGAATCTGTTTCTCCTGATTTAGTAATGGAGGATGGTAATTGGACTGGTGAATGGTCTGCGATTATTGAGCCAGGCGATTGGGTAGTTTATGTTGTATATGATTCAAACAATCTTTCTGAGTCTCAGGTTGGGGTTGCTGCATTGGATGCTACCATTAGCAACGGTGGAGAGGTGAATATTACTCTTGAGAATGCAGGTTTGCTACGTATTGGCACACAATGGACTGATTTCAATGGAGCACAGTATACACTAGCAGATACATCAGTTGATGGCGCAGAGATGATTTCAGATCCATCGATTAGCCTCAATCTAGTATCACGAGGTGCTGGTTGGAATATTACTGTAGATTCTACAGGAAGTAGTGATTTGTTAATGCCAGCGGGAACAGTAAGTATGGACAGCGAGTTCCATACCACTGAACGTGATACTGTCATGGAATACTCTGCAGGTCAGTCAGTCACCGTAGGTGAATCTCAGGAATCACCATTGACTATCTTAGAATACAATCGACGTGAAGATCGTTCATTGAATGTGACTGTGGTCGATTCAGTTGGAGAAGCTGAAGAATTGGATGGTGCAGAAGATGTTATTTTGGCACCTGCTGGAATTTCATATGATCCAGTAACATTCACCTTCAATGTTGAATTTGAAGGGACTACAGCGGTTGAGACGTACACGGTAACGTCTGATATTGTGGGTGCTGATTCACCATTCTGGACTTTAGAAATCCGCAATGAATCGATAACCGATGAAAATGCAGAGGGTGCTTGGAATGACACTTTGACCATGGACATGGGCCTTGAAGATGGAATCGACCTAAACCGTTCCGTAACGTTGCGAGTCACAGGGCCGAATCAGACCACTGCTAGACACGCTGACCTTGGCCATGCGTTGAACATCAGATTCACCGCCAGTGATGGTTCAGTATACAACGAGCGAGTTACTGTTAGAATCCCACAGACTCACGACATCGGTTTCGACGAGGACGAGATCCAGTCAATTTATGGCGTAACGCCTGGAGATTCTACGAGAATTGAATTATCGCTAGAGAATGATGGAAATGGTGACGACACGGTTTCAGTAAATCTGACTTCACTTGCACCTACAGATTGGAATGTTCTAGGTGCCTCATCTACAACAATAGGAGCATCATCTTCACAATCATACAGTTTTGATGTATATGTGCCATCCAATGCAACAGCCGGAGAGTATGACGTAATCGTGAGATTGACATCAGAAGATGGAATGACTACCTCTAATCGTACTATACGTGTTGAGGTTGCGCGTCCAATTATTAGTATCGTGGGAGATTCGATTACTACCGAATCGAGTACACCTCCGATTGCAGGAGAACTAACTGAAATCTTCGTAACTGTCCGAAATACAGGAATCGTCGATGCATCAGATATTACACTCGAAGCGGTCTTGAAGGAAAATTATGATTCTGAACCTCTAGAGTCTACCCGTCTAACTTCTACACAGAATATTCCTGCTGGAGGAGAGGTGAATTATACCTTCATGGTTGATTATTCAGGTTATAATTCGGGTGATTCGCCATGGTTAGAATTCACAGTCAATTCATCAGGTCAAATTTTCGATGATCCGCAACCTGTCCCTGAATTCTACCAGGAGTCACTAATTGCTCCAGGTGCTGAATCCACATCGTCTTGGTTGCCATTGTTGGTTCTAATCATTGTTGGATTGATTCTTTACGGTGCTTCCAAGGTTCGTGGTGGACGTAGGCCGTTCTGATATCGGCAACAAACGTTGCCGGGGGACGATGTCTTGCCATTAGATACTCGAACAGTACAACTCCTACCGGAGCCTGAAGACCCTGGAATGATGACGGTAATCGATCGCGATGCCCCTGGTTACGACCAAACTCCTCCTCGCCTCATACGTTCACATTCTAGTGAAAAGTCATGGAGAGGTGCAGCGCTTGTTGTATTGTTGGCAGCATTGGTCTTTTCATACCCTACAATAGAATCAATATTGTTCGGGCCATTAATCCCTACATCCGAATGGGCATTTGAAGATACAGGGGTTAGAACTCTTCAATCACAGGGATTGGATGGTTCCGGGGTGCACATCTGTATCGTAGATACGGGGATCGACCTCTCTCACCCTGCTCTTTCAGAGATTAATCTTGGTGGATTCCTTGATTTGGTAGGTTCAGATCCAGAGGGTCCTCCAATAGAATACGGAGACGATCATCATGGGACAATGATGGCGGGAATTTTGGTATCATCGGGTGCGTTTGAAGGTGCAGCTACAGGAGTTACTCTCTCAGTTGCAGCCGCATTAGGACCAACGGGTTATTCGATCAAGGACGGAGCAGTTGGTGAGGCTGTAGAATGGTGTTGGAAGACTCAACAAGCAGACATCATCAGCCTTTCATTAGGCGGTGAAGCAGACCCTAGTATTGCAATTGGTGGCCCTACAGTTACTTCTGTAGAAGATGCTCTTGAGTCAGGAGTAGTAGTAGTTGCAGCTGCTGGAAATCAGGGAGAAAATTCCTCTGATGTTTCAACACCCGCTTCAATTGAACAAGTAATTGCAGTAGGTGCAACTGATCGATATGGTTCCCCCTGGAAAGATACCTCTCGAGGTTCTCCATCATTGAATGGGGAACAGCGCGAGGATCCTAATTTGAAACCTGAGATAACAGCACCTGGTGAAGATATTATCTCCACAAATGACCCATCATTGAGTATCCCATACGCTTCGAGTAGTGGCACATCTGTATCGACTGTGTTTGTGGTGGGTTCACTTGCATTGATAATGGAAAAACACATGTCTGAATTAAACGAATACAAGGAAACAAATGGTTCTGCATTATATCTTGATTTAATCAAGAATTCCCTCCAACAATCAATGGTTGAGGAAAAGCATGATTCAAGGTCAGGATATGGGTTGTTGGACGCTGTATCATGGGAGCGAAAAATTGCAGATTCGCTACCCTGAGCCCCGATTTAACACATATATTTTGATATAATTGATTATAAATGATATTATTAATGATATTATTATTTAATTATTATACGAATTTAGTGCTATTTGGCATGTAATCGTCAGACTAATCGGCATCACTGTTATACACAAGCAGAATTCTTGCAGAATTATGGATACCCAACGTTCGGTCAGCCTTAGTTTGATTTTATTGATGATATTCAGTTCAATGACTCTGATGGTTGGCCCTGTGAGTGAAGTTAGTGCAGCTACTGCTGAAGGTACAATTGCATCAGATGAATCGTGGTCTGGTTCGCATACAATTACCGGAG
>JASLJW010000180.1 GCA_030747885.1 Candidatus Thalassarchaeaceae archaeon | reverse complement strand
TCGCAATAATAATCCAAAAATTCCGAGAATTAGTAGGTCCAGAATACACCACAAAAGTAAGCCAATTCCAATCGCTGCACCTTGCGCAAAAAGTCGTGTTATGTCATCTGAAATAATGCTGACTTCCTGAAACATCCAGATGCCTGGAATTGCTGCAATGCCCCAAATTAAGAAGCCAAATGGCAAAACTAAAATTGACAAAAACATCTGAATGAAACCAAAGAATTTCATTGGCTTCGCCATTTGAATCGCCCCGTTGATTCACCAAATTCAATAATTTCCTTATTCTTCAGAGGGGGCGCTTCTCTGTTTTCTAGCTACAGCTCTATTTCGTTCATCTTCCTCATTCGCAACCCTAATTCCTTCTTCAAGATCAATTTGTGAAGCAATTATTGTTCCAGCCAAAATCACGACAGTTATTGTCATGATCGCTACACGGCTATCAAAGGTTGAACTTGCAATACCGTAAAGGAAGGTGCCAATCATTGCTGCAGACTTACCTAAGAAACCAAAGAATCCAAAGAATTCAGAAGTTCTAGTCTCAGGAATCAACATAGAGAACATCGAACGAGCTTGTGCACCTGCTGAACCCATTACCATTCCAACTAAGCAACCCAAAATGATCCATTGCAAAGATACCGTAATCCCAAATGGTTCCCATACATTATCTCGCATAAATTCAGCCCAACCATCTACCATTCCTCCTTGATCTACAATAGTTGGATGACGATCACCTACCTCAGATTCAATGAAATCAGGGCCAATAATTATGATTGCAAATCGATGATCTGATACATTATCGAATGCAGAGATAAGAGAGGCTGCATCCTCTGATGTGATTGTTTCTACACTAGATTCGGATGTTGTTGCCGCTTCGTCAACAAACAAAGAGGCTGCATAAATCCCTGCGAGAACTAGTAGAATCGCGATTACTACAGTTGCTGGACCAAGTTCCATCTTTTGGAGATACATTATCGCACTACCTAGTAAAGCGAAGGAAACTAAAATCACTAGTAATACAAGAATTCCCGATGAAATTCCTAAATCACTTTCACTGGTTGAAGAAGATTCGGAAACTTCTTGATCGGGGAAATGTGCTTGGAATGCATCTCTGAAAGGTGCGTCGCCTGCAGAATTCTCTCCTACCCATCCATCATATCCTCTACCATACAAAGTATCCATTTCGTACAAATTTGTTGTTTCATTGTAAGTAAATGTAAAATCATAACGAGATGACTCTCCCTCTGCATCATCCGGTAATCCGTTGTTATCTGAATCTGTAGTTGGGTCTAATTCTAATGGAGCGAATGCAGCTGCTGCAATGGCAACAAAACAGTAGATAATGAGTGCTAGCATTAATGCGAATTTTGTACCCTTGATGTTTGCTAATTTCCCAAAAACAGCAGTCATTGGAATTGCAATAACATTGACTGTTAGCAATAACATAATGTTCATACTGGTATCCAATCGAAGAACAGATTCGCCAAATGCACTAGCCATGCTAGCAATTGTATTTACTCCATCATAGAACAAAAGATAAGCAACTAAAAAGAGAGCAAGAACCTTGAATTTCTTGATCTCTCTTGCTGTTTGGTAAACTTGCCCATAAGCGATTTTTAATGCTGGTTTAAATCCAGTCCATTCCATCGTGGTCTCAATTTCAGGTTCTGGAGTCCACTTGAACATCAAAGCCCCAAAGCCCCACCACCAAAGAGCAGATGTAACAAAAATCACTGCTAACTTGAAATTTGTATCCCAGTTGAAAGGACCCAATAGTAATGCAAGATGGAAAATTAGGAGGAGGGAACCACCAGCGTAACCATAGACGTAACCCCATGTAGAAACATGGTCTTGCGTCTTTTTCCCACCTAGATAAGGCATGAATGAATAGTAAATCACGTTACCACCAGTAAAACCAACAGTACCAATCGTATAGGTCAAAGCAAGGAAAATATATCCTGAAGATCCAAAGTAAGGAGCTGCTCCCATCACTGCAGTAAACAAAATTCCAGCAGCGGTATACCACTTCAGTAACTTCTTCTTAATTGGCATCTTATCTGCAATTACACCCAGTGCTGGAGCAGTCAATACTACGAATACCATCGAAAATGTAAGGACAAATGCATAAAATGCATCTCCAGACTGAGTTCCAGTTGCTAAGTTGTATAGGCTAGCCATTACTTGTGGAGCAATGACTGTCATTACAGTTAGCGCATAAGCTTGATTTGCCCAATCATACCAATACCATCCTTGAATCCCCTTCCTTTCTTCGGGAGACATTGCGTCAAATATTGCTCCAATATCCACTTTTTCTGAGTCCCCGGAGACTGCACTTGCTTCGGTCATGAAGTCATACGGAGACTGTCGGCATTTGAAGGTAGGACCGAATATTGGAGGAATAAAAGGAAAACCCCTATTTTCAATGCCTCATCGGCGAAACAATGGCAAAAGGGATGTTGGGGTCTGAAGAGCGGGCTGTAAAGGTCCACCATTTGGTCAAAGCACCTGAAAACTCTCCTGAGTCTATTCGTATTAGAGAATCATGGGATGCATCGCAACCTGCTACAGTATACACAACTCCAGAAAGACTTCCAGATGGAACTCCTTGTACTGCTGCAACTGTTATTCTACGCACCAAAGGATGCGAATGGTGGTGGAAAAGTGGTTGTACTTTTTGTGGATATTTCAATGATGTAAGAGATGATGTTACCAGTGAAGATTTGCATGCTCAATGGGAAGTTGCAAAAAAGCGAACAAATGATTTCGAAGATTGTCAAATGGTGAAAGTCTACACTTCTGGAACATTCTTTGAAGACAAAGAAAATCCTCCTGATTGGCAGGAAACTGTGCTCAAAGAAACCCATGAAAGAGGGCTTCATTTGATCGTTGAGGCGCAAGCCCATCTCTGTAAAGAGGAAAAAATTCGATGGGTGGCTGAGAGGCATCCTGGATGTACTGTTGCAATAGGGCTTGAAGCATATGATGATGCAGTACTGAGGTTCAATTGTAACAAAGGATTCAATACAAAAAGATGGCATCAAGCCGTGGAAACTCTAAAAGAAAATGGACTTAGAGTGAAAACTTATCTTCTTTTCAAGCCTCCATTTATGTCTGAAGGTGATGCAGTACGTCAGACGTCGGAATGGATTAGAGCTGTTGCACCACTATCTGATGAAATTTCAGTTAATCCAATGAATATCCAAAAAAGAACCATCGTTGATCGAATCCATAGAGCAAGAGAATATCGTCCACCATGGCTTTGGAGTTTAGTAGAAATGATCAGAAGCGTGCATGAGGATGTTCGTCCCGTTTCTGCAAAAAATGCTACAGATGGATGTCGAATTATCGTTCATCCAACGGCAGCTGGAATGATTCGAGGATCACACAACTGTGGAGAATGTGACCGAGAAGTTGCTGCTGCAATAGAAAGATACAGCGTATCCGCAGATATTCGAGAATTTGATGGGATCGAATGCGCATGTCAACAAGTGTGGAAAAATGAAATCGAATTAGATGGAGCGCTTCCCGTCCCTCTAGGTATTGGGTGGGATAGAAGAGCGCCCCTCGATAAGATTCTCCGAGCACCTTGATTGATAGATTGCTGCATTCATTTGTCTCTTCATTCGCCCAACGCTTAAGGGCGGCTGAACTGTGGCAAGAGCACCCAACACCGAAAGACAAGAGGGGGTTCAGAGTTCAATGGAAGAAGATACTGGATTTGGCCTGTTTGATTACATGCGTTCTGATGAGGAACCTGGACTTGGAAGAATGGCAACAGCCATGGGTTTTATCGCTCTACTGATTTTCCTTGTTTTGTATGATATTTTGTATCCTGGCCACGGATTTCCTGTAGTCAGTGATGTGGTTCCACTACTTGCAGGAGTAATGGATAATGGCATCTGGTTCTTCATCTTAGGAATCATGGTTGGTTTCTTCTCACTTGTTGCAAGTGTTCTAGTTAAGGCTGTAGAGGAGTGATTGAAATGAATACAATTGTACTCATGATGATAATTTTCTGGGGCATTCTAGCGGTTTTCGCTTGGAGGCTTAGAGCAGGACTTGGTTTCCTAGGAGACGTTGTTGCTGGGATGACTGGTTTCATGCTCGGCAAAGCATTGGGTCCGGGGGCAACAGCCCTTGAAGGACGTTCAGGAACTGGTGCAGCCGCTTGGATTAATCATGGAATGACTTGGCTCTTCATTGGTGCTAGCATTACCTTCGTGGATCTTTGGTTGGGTCACTCCCCAAATGCACTTCATAGCCTCCAATCTTGGAGTTGGGACTTGACTGGAGATGCAGCCTATACACCTAGCATAATGGCTACCTTTGGAGGAATGATCATGCTACTAATCGGGAGTGCTTTGCATATTGTTCCAAGAATGTCCGACAAAACTCTTGCCAACGAAAATAACGCAGGGCTCATGGGCATGTTATTCACAGTAGGTATCCTTCTATTCATCATCGGAAGTCAAGTGACACACAATATTGGCAATATTATTGCATTCTCTGGTTATTCCCTATCTGCATTGGCCTCACTAGCAATCATCGCTAACCTTCTGCTAACGATTAGAGAACAGACTACTGGATTAGCGGCACCTCAATGGTTCATCATTATCGGACTAATAGGATACTTTGTGAGCCAGTTAACATTCGTACTTTTAGGCAAAGATGCTGCTCCACATACACTTTGGATTTCCGAACAATTGCACATTGGAATGTTCCTTTGTGTGATATTTGGCGTAGTATACTATGCAATCCCGTCAACAACTGGAATCCCAATACCTAGCCGTTCTCTTGTTGCACTTACTTTGGTTGGATGTGTTTTCACAGTTTCACCAATGACCTATGATCCTGCAACTTTGCATTTCCTAGATTTGACCTGGTTCCCACTAAATCATGGAGTTACAGCTGGAGCTTCTTTCCCTCCATGCGGGGGTGAAACAAATTGTACTTCGTCATTGATTATCACTACCCTGATGGCACTATCCATCCCGGTAATGTTCATGTTCTCTACAAATGTACTTACTGCGATTAGACGCTCAGGAGCTATCTTTGAAGATACGGCTCTTACATTGATTGCCTTCGGTGCATTCATGCTACCAATCATGGCTATTGCCTCACTTTTCACTACTCTTGATGCAATGAGTGGTAGCAACGAATTAGCAGCAGCCATCAGTTCAATCAGACTGGGCGCAGTGTGGACTGCAATCATCCCTCTAGCTTTAGGTGGAACCTTAGCAATCATCCCGGATGTTACAGGAAAAGAATTGGAAAGTCAATCATCTGGAGTTAGGGCTGTTTGGTTCCTTGGTTTGGGTGCTGTTGGTGCATTTATGGTTAGTATGATGTCTGATTTCGCAGAAATTTCCTTTGCAGAGGCAGGACTCGAAGAAGGAATTAGTTCAACTGCTGCTGAACTGGAGCCAATCGCTTCAATTCTATTCTATGGAGTTGTTCTTGGAGTTCTTTTCCTAGCACAGAATGTTGTAAGAGGAACTCGTACTCATGATTCAGATCCAGAATTCAACATACTTGGTCCTGCTAGATACGTTATCTCTAGAACTACTACTGTTCGAGACCTTCTAACTGCTGGAGTCACATTGGACACTGTTCTAACTACTGAAGATGGTGATGATGACATGGTTGGGCCAACTGTACTCTCTGAAGAGGAGTAAGGTCACCCATGCGAATCGGGCTTGTGGGAAAACCAAATGTCGGAAAGTCAACCACATTTGCTGCTTTAACAGAAACAGTAGTGGAGATTGCCAACTATCCATTTACTACTATAGATGCAAATATCGGAATCGCATGGTTGCCCCTCAGATCTACTTGTGCCTGTGCAGATCTCATCAAAAAAATGCAAGAAAATGGGCGAAATGTCGAATCAGATTCTGAAAGAAATGGTAGCATTTGCTCCCCTCGTTCAGGATCATGTATCGGACATCGAAGGATTGTCCCAGTCACTTTGGTTGATGTCGCTGGCCTTGTTCCGGATGCTCATCAAGGACGCGGTCGCGGAAACCAATTCCTCTCTGATTTAGCTAATTGCGATGCTCTGATTCAAGTTGTTGATGCGTCAGGCACCACCGATATAGAAGGAAATCCAATTGGCGAAAATGCATGTAATCCTGAAGATGAATATGACTTCTTGATCAATGAACTCAATGCTTGGATTTCAGGTATTCTAAATGACTCATGGTCGCGAGGAGCGAGGAGGGCTCAAGCAGAAGGGCAGGCTGCTCTCGTTCGTTTTATTCATTCTCAACTCAGTGGACTAGGTGCAACTGAAACCATGATATCCAGTAAATTGTCTTCATTCATTTCTGCCAATCCAGACCTAGGAGTACCATGGTCATGGAAGGAAGAAACTGTGAAAGAACTTGCATGTGATTTACGAGAACGATTGTTTCCAGTTTATGTCGCTGCTAACAAAGCAGATCAAGCTGAATTATCAAAATGGATTAATCTGAAAAAACGTATAGAAGAAAACGGCGGACTAATCGAAGCAACATCTGCTGAAACTGAGTTGGGTCTTAGAAGAGCTGCAAAGGCAGGTGCAATCAATTACAGACCAGGAGATTTGGATTTTACAATATCAGAAGACGTTGAATTGTCTGAAGCACAAAAGAAGGGGCTTGCTGCTCTATCAAATCGGATTGAAGAAATGGGCGGAACTGGATTAATTTCTCTACTTTCATCTGTCCTTTTTGATCGTCTAGATCGAATAGTCGCATATCCTGTTCAAGATGAATCAAAATGGGTGGATGGGGATGGAAGAGTCCTTCCAGATGCATTGCTTATTCCTCAAGGATCAACCGCAAAGGACCTTGCTTATGCAGTACATACTGACCTTGGAGATGGGTTCATTCGAGCTACTGATGGAAGAAATGGGCGAGTGATTGGAGCAGATCA
>JASLJW010000179.1 GCA_030747885.1 Candidatus Thalassarchaeaceae archaeon | reverse complement strand
AATCCTGATGGATTCACTTGGGAATCTTTCGCTCCATGGATTACAGAATGGCTCACAAGTACAGACCACAAAAAGATTGGAACTCTCTACTTCCTTGCAGGGTTCTTCTTCCTAGGTATTGGAGGAATAATGGCAATGCTTATTCGAATCCAACTAGCAGTTCCAGGAAACGATTTCCTAACTCAAGATCAGTACAATCAATTCTTCACAATGCATGGAACCGTGATGATTTTCCTTGCTGCTATGCCTATTATCAATGGTTTTGCTAACTGGTTAATTCCTTTACAAATTGGCGCTGCTGATCTTGCTCTACCTAGAATCAATGCAATGTCTTTCTGGCTACAACCTGTAGGAGCATTGCTAATCTTCACTGGAATCTTCAGTGGTTCTGCTGCAGATGTAGGGTGGACTGGATATGCGCCATACATTGTTTCAGAGGCAGCACATACCGGAACCACATTATGGGTAGCAGGTCAAATCTTGTTGGTTGCATCTTCTACATTGACTGGAATTAACTTCTTGACCACAATTTGTGCCATGAGGGCTCCAACAATGGGTTGGATGCAAATGCCCCTTTTCACTTGGTCAATATTAATTGCAAATCTCATGTTGTTTATTTCAATCCCAGCGTGGGGAGTCGGGTTGATTCAAGTCTACTTGGATCGAACAATTAGTACGGCTTTCTATCATGTTGCTTCAGGCGGTGACCCTTTGTTATGGAGTCATTTATTCTGGTACTTTGGACATCCAGAAGTATACGTGGTGATTGTTCCAGCATTCGGAGTGATTTCTGAAGTAATTGCAACATCTGCTCGCAGATCTGTGTTTGGATATCGCTCAATGGTATATGCAATGGCTGGAATTGGAATTGTGGCATTCATTGTCTATGGTCACCATATGTTCACCTCTGGAATGTCGCCAACTCTTAGATTCGTAACAATGCTAACAACAATGCTGGTTGCAGTTCCAACTGGAATCAAGATATTCAATTGGCTCAAAACAATGCACAAAGGTTCTTTGGTATACCGAACTCATACACTTTGGGCATTAGGATTCCTAGTTACATTCACATTAGGCGGAATCAGTGGAATGTTCTTCCCATCATTGGCAATGGATACTCATCTTCATGAGACATATTTCGTTGTTGCTCACTTCCATTATGTCTTCGTTGGAGGCACTGTATTTGGTGTCTTTTCGGGGTTATACTATTGGTTCCCGAAAATGTCTGGAAAGATGATGGATGAAAAATGGGGGTTGATTCACTTCTTGACTGCTTTCATCTCATTCAACGGGATCTTCTGGCCAATGCATAAGTTAGGTGTAATGGGAATGGCAAGAAGACATCACACTTGGTTTGTCAGCGTAGAAGAATACAGTAATATTCCTGCTGAAATGGCTGATTGGAACTTGTTCATCACAGTTTCAGCATTCTTGTTCTTCTTCTCTAACTTCATTCTAGTTGGAAATATGATTAAAACCATCATTTCTGGTAAAAAGGCCCCCGCTGATCCTTGGGGAGGATGGTCGTTTGAATGGATGTGTACTTCACCTCCTCCAACTCCATCATTTGATCCACATAATTTACCTGTTCTACATGACGCAAATGAATATCATGAATCTGAACCGGGAAGATTAGGAAAATGGTTTAGCAGTTTAATGGTGCCAGAAGACGATTCGGAGGTGAGCCATTGAGCGGAGATTATGATCACGACCATCACCCTTCTCCATGGGGTCCACACGATTGGAGCCATGGAGCCCCTCACAATTCATTTGCTCCACTAGTAATGTCAGTAGGGTTTGGCGTCTTCCTCTATTCATTTGCCAATGTATTCGTAATGGGTGATTTAGCAAATTTAGGAGCCTTGGCTGGCGTAATGCTTGGCCTCATCATCATTACCATGGGACTGATAATTTGGTGGCGTCAAGACATGTCTTTCGATGGGACATACGAACCAAAGGGAGTTGGTGCTCCTTTCCGAGGAATCGATTTGAGAAAAGTTGCAGTTTGGATTTTCTTAATGTCTGAAATGATGGTCTTCACAAGTCTATTCAGCACCTACATCCGATATCGGCTTGGAATTCAAAACTGCGGTGATTTGTATGCTGAATTAACTAGCAGTGGAACTTTGGTTAGTGGTGAAACATACACCTGTTTTGAGCCAGCAGGGCATTTGATTGCATCTAGTTGGTTCCACCTTGCTCCAGGTGCAATCAACACCTTTGCTCTAATTATCTCATCTTTCACTATTGTACTAGCTCTAAAGACCGCAAAAATGAGTGATAAGAAATATTCAGAGAAATTTGGAATTGATATGGAAGATGTCCAATTAGCGAGAAGCCGAAGAGTTGGAATGTTCTTGGCTGCTACACTATTCCTCGCAACTCTCTTCCTTACGCTCAAAATGGTTGAATGGTTCATCGGATTCCCACTACCGGAATTCCTCGCACAATACAATCATGGCCACAGTGAAATTGCATCCCTATATGCGGAAGGTTATACCATTCATGCTGATCACTATCATCATCATGACTACCATGACTTCCAAGCTGATATCAGGGTTTCAGCCTCTACTTTCTTTGTAACTACTGGGACTCACGGTGTCCACGTATTCGGTGGAATGGTTGGACTTTCATACATGACTTTCAAAGCATTGAGAGGAGGATATCAACCCGATAATGCAGTCTCAATCGAATACTTTGGCCTATATTGGCACTTCGTTGACCTTGTTTGGGTTCTGGTCTTCCCATTCTTCTATCTGTTCTAGGTGATTAAAAATGGCACATTACAAAATTCTAGGTAAGGATCCATACTGGATGAACTTCATCGGTTTGATGATTCTGACTGTAATTGAAGTGGCTGCTGTTGGGGTAGAACTTTCGGATTCAATAACCATGAGTATTCTCGTTGGAATTGCAATTCCAAAATTCATCATGATTGCTGCGATTTTCATGCACTTGTATGGTGATGCTGATTCAAAAATATTGACGATGACTGCTCTTTTTCCCGCATTCTTCATCATCGTGATGGTTTTCTTCATTGGATTAACCAGCCCAGGAGCGTCGACTGATTTACCGGCTTGGTGTAGACCGCCCAGTTGGCTCTAATCAGCACAAAGCGTGAAATCCATCAAGCGTTTCGACACGTCATTGCTGACGTCGCATAGCCTGGTATTGCGCTGGATTTGAAATCCAGTGTCCCTTGGACTCGGGAGTTCGAATCTCTCCGTCAGCGCCACCTAA
>JASLJW010000178.1 GCA_030747885.1 Candidatus Thalassarchaeaceae archaeon | reverse complement strand
TTATGCTGGATAGTTCAGAAGAGCATGTGTTTTTGTTCCAGCATTTATTGAACCATCCAATCCATCAAGCTCAATCATGAACATTGCACCCAACACCGTCGCTCCAATCCCCTCACAAAGATCAATTGATGCCGCCACAGTACCACCTGTGGCCAACAAATCGTCTACAATTACCACACAATCATTTTCATCCAAAGCATCTTTGTGAATTTCAAGGACATTTTCTCCGTATTCTAGGCTATATTCTACACGTTCAACATTATGTGGGAGCTTTCCAGGTTTCCTTACTGGGATGAATCCAATACCTAAACGTAAAGCCATCATTGAGCCAAAAATAAATCCTCTACTTTCAGGCCCTACAATGTGTGTTGGCTTCCATCCTAGGCGTTGCATATCTACAATCATACGATCAACAACAGCAACCAAGAGTTCTCCATCTGCAAGAACAGGCGTAATATCTCGAAACATAATCCCCTCTATTGGGAAGTCAGGCACAGTACGTACAGCACTCTGTAAACGTTGGATGAATTCATCATCCATGCTACTCGCCCCACCAATGAGCCAACCAAAATATTAGGTTGTTATCTCAAATTAGTCCGAAGATCCACTGGAATGTGTTACCATCACCTGGGCCAATGTAGTACATGAGTAAGAAAGCAGCCAATCCATACATGACTTTGCTAACTTCATCGAACTTTTGCATACCTACCTTGATTGCCACGTAAGCAACTACACCCCAAGCAATTCCAATTGCAATCGAGTATGTGAAAGGCATCATTACGATTGTTAAGAATGCTGGAAGTGCCATTTCCTTGTTTGCCCAATCAATGTCTGCAGCTTGGCGCATCATCATAGCGCCAATAGCAACTAGTGCACATGCAGCAGCATACTGTGGAATCGCCTTGAAAAGGCCAGCTAGGAAAAGACCCGAGAGCATCAGTACACCAACAGTTACTGCGGTTAGTCCAGTCTTTCCACCTTCTTCAATTCCAGCAGCAGACTCGATGTAAGTGGTGGTTGTAGAAGTTCCAACAGCAGCACCAACGATTGTAGCAGCAGCGTCTGCCATGAATGCTTCATCAGCATTCTCGAGAGTATCGTCTTCATCGACATATCCACCTTGGCGACCAACAGAGTATAGAGTGCCAGCAGTGTCGAAGATGTCTACGAAGAGGAAAGCAATCATGACCAAAACAAATGTCTCAAGATTGTCTCCAATGTCTCCTAGAGCACCAGCAAATGCCCCCATACTTTCAGTTGGCATTCCCACAAATCCGAAGATATCTCCCATTGCAGGAGCAGCAGCATAGACACAACTTGGATCTACATATCCGCCATTGCCATCAGGAATACAAACCCATCCATCAGTACCTAATCCTGCAGCATTGTCTAGCCACGGGTCGTAAGCCCCAACAATCCATCCGAATACAGATGCACCGAGTACACCGTAGATAATTGCGCCCTTAATTCCTCGCGCCATCATTACTGCGATTGCTAGTAGAGCAACCATTGCGATTAGGGCACCGTGGTCATAACTGAATGCACCTGTTGGGCCAATTTGTACTAAGGTTGCAGGGTGATCAATTACCCAACCCATTTCACGAAGTCCAATGATTGCAAGGAACATTCCAATACCTGCGCCAGTTGCAATCTTCAAATCCTTTGGAATGGAATCCAGTAGAGCACTTCTCCATCCAACTTGGGGTAGTGAAATGATTAGGAAAATAATTCCTTCTACAAATACAGCAGCTAGTGCCAATTGCCATGTCGCACCCATGGTGAATACCACTCCAAAGACGAAGAATGCATTCAAACCCATTCCAGGTGCTAATGCAAAGGGCATATTTGCCCAAAGCCCCATGACCATACATCCAACGAATGCCGCTATTGCAGTTGCAAATAACGCATCATTGAATGGAATTCCTGCTAACGAAAGCATCGATGGATTTACCACCAAAATATATGCCATCGTTAGGAAAGTTGCCACTCCCGCTCTAATTTCAGTCTCAAACGAACTACCCTTTTCAGTGTAGCCGAAATAGTTGTCTAACGCTTCAATTTCCATATCAAAGTCTCCTCTTAACTACCCCTATCTAGAAATTAGGGGTATAATGATTGGTAATGAAAACCCCCAAAAAGAGAATAAAATTGCATTTTTCACCCAATTCCAAAGATTTTCTTTTCATAATGATTTTTCATCATTCACTACATCAATTGCGACATATGGTGTATATGGTAAAATTTGACTTCCATTTGGTGCGTGATTGAGGACTTCAGTTTTGATTCCCGTTTTCTCCAAAAGTTCCAGATCCCCATTTTCTAACATTTTATCCAATCTAATTACTCGGCCCCTTAACCATAGCAAACCAAGAAAGAAAATTCCAATAAAACCGATAGCTAGAATCCAACCAAATAATTGTGCAGAATCCATTTTCCACCTATCTTTCTAGTAATGCATTCCATGAAACTCTAGCATATTCTTTGGCTGCATTGACGGGATCCTCACTTCGATAAATTCCAGATCCAACAATCAAACAATCAGCTCCAGCCAATACCGCATCTCTAGGGTGGCCATATTGTTGTCCTGCTACACCATCTCCAGTATTCAGATTGATTCCAGGCGTCCAGATCATTTTTCCCTCACCAACCAATTCTCTCAATGATTGAACATCAGTTGGATTAGAACCATTACCAATGAATCCAATCACACCATCCATTTCTTTTCCTTGTTCTACCACTGATTTAGTGTAATTGGGAATTAACAAATTTCCTCGACTAGACATTTGTGCCAAGAGTAGGACCCCCCCGACTCGTCCAACATCCTTCCATCCGTCCATCAAGCCCTTGACGATATCTGGGCCCGATATTAGATGAGCAGTAACAATATCTGCCCACGAACGAATATCTACTGCGCCAGCCATTTGTTGACGACTAACACGTCCAATGTCTGCAAACTTACGATCTTCCCAAATTAACACACCCAATTCTTTCGCTAGATTGCAAACCTCTTTCCATCCATCAGATGTCCAATCTTTCACAATATCCACGTGGAGCTTGAGACAAGCAATATATGGCCCAATTGTTTCTACAGTTTCGCGAACCTCATCAACAGTTTGCAAGTCTGCTGCAAAGCATACAAGGCTTTGCTTATCGGCTGCTGTTTGCATATATTGTCTCGAAAAAGAATCGTTCGCAGCATCCCACCGAAGCCCCCACGAATCTCCGCCCATCATCTCACCCCTTTCGGTCTCCTTCTCAAACCTATCCTTAGACAATGCATTATCTTACGGATTGAAAATTTCTTTAAAATTCATACATCACTTGAATAACGGCGAACGGTTGATTCACTCCGCATGACGGTTGAACGAGGAACCAACCATCGTGATTGGATTCGAGTAAAAGGCGCACGAACCCACAATTTGAAGGATGTAGATGTTGACATTCCTAGAGATTGTTTTGTTGTAGTATCAGGAGTATCAGGCTCAGGAAAATCAAGCCTTGCTTTTGATACACTGTATGCAGAAGGTCAGAGAAGGTATGTGGAAAGTTTGAGTTCGTATGCACGACAATTCCTTGGTCAAATGAAAAAACCTGACTGCGATAGCATCGATGGGTTATCTCCTGCCATTAGCATTGATCAAAAACAAGGTTCACACAATCCTCGTTCTACAGTAGCAACAGTTACTGAAATTATGGACTACCTTCGTCTTCTTTGGGCACGAATAGGAAAACCACATTGCCCCGAATGTGGAATAGAAGTAGCTAGACGAACAGTACAGGAAATTGTTGACGACGTTATGTGGCATTTTGAGGGCCATGCAATTGCAGTATGGAGCCCAGTAATCCGAGACAGAAAAGGAACCCATATTGATTTGTTTAGAGTCCTTGTAGAACAAGGATATACAACTGGAAAAATCAATGGTAGAGATGCTGAATTTGAAGATCCACCCACCTTAGAAAAAAATCTCCGTCACAATATCGATGTCAGAATTGATAGAATGAGATTGAATAAAACCAACCGTCAAAGATTAACTGAAGCAGTGGATTCAGGCCTTCGATTGGGTGGAGGCGCCATTGCAATCGAATCACTTGAAAGTCCCCAAAAAGGCGCAGAGATAGAAAGCCCCCATTCGAAAAACACCAAGGCAGGCACAACAATCCCCTATTCGGAAGAATTCGCATGCCCCACACATGGTTCATTTCTTCCAGAGATGAGCCCTAGGATATTTTCATTCAACAATCCCTTGGGTGCGTGCCCATCATGTCAAGGTTTAGGAGTTCAACGCAGCTTTACTACCGACCTACTTCTTGATTCCACCTTATCTGTTGAGCAAAACTTTGTCACTCCATTTCGCCTCTCAATGCATTCGAACTGGTATCGAAAACACATGGAACAAGTTTGCCTCCACTATGGGATAGATTCTTCTTTACCCTTCCAAGAATTGGATGATGATGCCAAAGAGATTCTCCTAAATGGCACTGGCTCTACAGAAATAAATTTCCGTTTTGAATCTGAAAGAGGCTCCGTGTATCAAATGGTAAAACCATGGGAAGGAATCCTTCCCCGCCTTCAACGACAATTAACAGACACATCTTCAGAAAGAACACGTTCACGTTTAGCATCTTATATGACTGATGAACCATGTGTCGAATGCAATGGACGTAAACTCAACAAAGCAACCTCAATGGTTACTATTGGGAATACAACTCTCCCCGATTTATCCTCTTGCTCAGTTCTAGAATCACTTGCAACAGTTCAACGATGGAGAACAACAAAAATCGACCCAATTTGGTCTGATTTGGGGCGAGAATTACCTATAGGATCAATATTGCAAAAAGCAACCACATTGAATGAACGGGATTTACATATTGGTCGTGAAGTCATCAAAGAAATCGAAAACCGTCTTCGATTTCTTGCATTGGTTGGATTGGACTACCTCACATTAGATCGGAGAGCGAGTACATTATCGGGCGGAGAAAGTCAACGAATAAGATTGGCAAGTCAAATTGGAACTAGATTGACCGGAGTTATGTATGTCTTGGATGAACCAAGCATCGGCTTACACCCTCGAGATAATTCTCGATTACTTTCTACACTTAGAGAATTAACTGAGATTGGTAATACATTGCTTGTTGTGGAACACGATGAAGAAACATTACGACAGGCTGATTGGATTGTTGATTTGGGCCCAGGTGCTGGAAGACAAGGCGGAACAATCGTATCGAACGGTACATTGGACAATTTGTTATCCAATGATGAGAGTTTAACAGGCCAATATTTGTCAGGTAACCTCTCAATTCCCATTCCCAAAGAGAGAACCCCGCCCAATGAAGATTGGTTAACAATCAAGTCAGCAAAACACAACAACTTACAAGAAATCACAGTCAAACTCCCATTGAGGTGCTTCATCACAATCACTGGAGTATCTGGTTCAGGAAAATCTTCTTTGATTACAGGAATTTTAGCTCCTGCATTATTGAGGAAATTACATGGTTCGGATTCAACACCAGGCCGTCATGAATCCATTGAAGGGATCGATGGAATAGACAAAGCAATTGTAATCGATCAAAGCCCAATTGGCCGCACACCTCGCTCAAATGCAGCAACATATACTGGAGCATTCGACCATATCCGCGCATTATTTTCTGAAGTTCCACTTTCTAAGGAAAGAGGCTACTCCCCTGGGACCTTTTCTTTCAATGTAAGAGGGGGTAGATGTGAAGCATGCAAAGGAGGAGGATCAATTAAACTTGAAATGAATTTCCTTCCCGATGTATGGATTGAATGTGAGATATGCAAAGGCACTCGTTACACTCGCGAAACCCAAGAAGTACTTTGGAAAGGCCACAGCATCCATGATATCCTTGAAATGACGATAGAGGACGCAGCTCAATTCTTCCAAAACCAAAGAAAAATCCATCGCATTCTCCAGACATTAGTGGATGTTGGCTTAGGATACATTCGTTTGGGACAACCTGCCACAACATTGTCTGGAGGTGAGGCGCAACGAGTAAAACTAGCTACTGAACTCCACCGTCCTGCTAGAAAACACACATTCTATGTCTTAGATGAACCAACTACCGGTCTTTCAATGGCTGACGTACATCAATTAATCGAAGTATTAACTCGTTTACGAGACAATGGCCATACTGTGGTTGTAATTGAACATAATATGGATGTGGTCAAGTCTTCTGATTGGGTCATTGATCTTGGGCCAGACGGTGGTGATGGAGGTGGAAATATAGTTGCAGAAGGAACACCCGAAGACATCTGCAAAAATCCAGAATCCTTTACCGGCCAGCACTTAGCACCAATGTTAGGTTTAAGAAAGGTTGCCGATTAGACAACCATAGGTTGTATAGACCTTGGTGATAAAATGAGTATTGGAATCGAACCACTTGGAGACATGGTCCTCGTGCAAATGGAAGCAGCCCCTGAAAAGACACAATCTGGATTATTGTTGCCCGAAGAAGCAAGAGAAAAAATGACGGTGGGCCTAGTAGTTTCTATTGGAGCAGATGTTGACCATATTTCAGCAGGAGATCGTGTAATTTATCGCCAATATAGTGGAACTAAGATTGAATGGTTAGGAAACGAATACCTACTAATGAAGTCTGAAGACCTTCAAGCGAAACTCAACGAATAATTGGATGGTGGAAAAATGGCAAAACAAATGTTGTATGGTGAAGATGCGAGAAGAAAATTACTCGAAGGAATCGACGTTGTAGCAAACGCAGTCAAGGTAACACTTGGGCCTGCTGCTAGAACAGTTGTGTTAGAAAAATCATGGGGGAGCCCAACGATAATTAACGATGGAGTGACCATTGCTAAAGACATCGAACTTTCAGATCCATTTGCAAATATGGGGGCAAAATTGGTTCAAGAAGTTGCAAGCAAGACCCAAGATAATGCAGGTGATGGAACTTCCACAGCGTCAATATTGGCTCAAGCATTGTGCCACACCGGTCTAAGAAATGTAACTGCAGGAGCAAGCCCAGTAGAATTGAAGGCTGGTTTCGATGAAGCTATTTTGGCAGTCGTTGAATGCCTCAAGGAAATGGCAGTTCCAGTCGAAGAATCAAGTACAATTCACCAGGTAGCAACCATTGCTGCAAACAATGATGGAGATATTGGTGAATTAATTGCGCAAGCCGTTGAAGCAGTGGGACAAGATGGAGTCATAACAGTAGAAGAAGCCAAATCAGCAGAAACTGATTTGAAAGTAGTTGAAGGAATGGAGGTAGACAAAGGATACATTTCACCATATTTCATTACTGATCGTGAACGAAAAGAATCAGTCTTAGATAACCCAATGATTTTGATTACAGATCAAACAATCAACAGCGCTCAAGATTTGTTACCTAGCCTTGAAGCAAGTATGCAACAAAAACGGCCCTTACTCATTATTGCTAAAGATATTGAAGGCGAAGCATTGGCTACTTTAGTATTGAATGTAGCGAGCAAGATAGTCAAAGCCGCTGCGATTAAAGCACCAGGATTTGGTGATGAACAAGGAGAAATCCTTGAAGATATTGCTACACTTACTGGCGCTCAAGTTCTAGCAAAAGATCGTAGTGCAGATGTGAAAGCACAAGGCCCCATGTCTCTTGGTGGTGCAGAGAAAGTCATTATTGCAAAGAATAAGACAACCTTTGTGGGCGGCGAAGGGGAGGCAAATACGATTGAAGAACGTGTAAATCTTCTACGTGGTCAAGAAAAGGCTGCTACATCTAAATGGGACAGTGAGAAAATGCAAAAGCGCATCGGAAAAATGACCGGGGGCGTCGCAGTTCTTCGAATTGGAGCTGCCACTGAAACTGAAATGAAAGAAAAGAAAGCGCGTGTCGACGACGCACTCAATGCAACTCGTGCAGCTATGGCTGAAGGTGTAGTTGTAGGTGGAGGAGTTGCACTTCTTCGTGCCCGAGGCGTTCTTGATCAATTGAAAGCATCCAGTAGCGGAGATAGAGCAGTTGGTATTGGGGCAGTTTATGACGCCCTGTCTGCGCCATTACGTCAGATTAGTGAAAATGCAGGCCAAGAAGGCAGCGTGGTAGTCAATACAATTCTAACAAATGATTCACCATCTTTCGGATATAATGCAAGAACAAATGAATATGTGGATATGCTAGAAGCAGGGGTAATAGATCCAGTCAAAGTGACCCGCAATGCATTACAATCTGCTGGATCAATTGCAGGCTTAGTTCTCACAACAGAAACGTTGGTCGCTGATGAACCAAAACCAGACTCCGGACCAGACATGCCAGATATGGGTGGTATGGGTGGCATGGGCGGCATGGGCGGCATGGGTTTCTAAGAAAAAATCTCTTTTTTCTCGCCGCATCGTTGAAGGACGGCCCGCCAAGGCATGACCTTGAGGACGGGTGGCTGTGAGTACCGTACACCGTTTCGAAGTATTGCCAAAAGTAGGAAACGGTCTCATAGATAGTAGAGGCGAATCTATTCGCCGACAACTGAAATCAGATCATTCAGTAAACATTTCTTGTATTCGTAGTACCCTTGGATATTTAGTAAAAGGAAACTTCACTCCAAACGAAAAAGAACATGCAGCAAAGAACTTGTTTTCAGATCCAATAATGGAGAATGTATCAGTGGACATATCATTTTTAGAATCTTCAACCTTTGAAACAGAACCTGAAATTTCGATTCTGATTGGATTCAAACCAGGAGTGACCGACAATCGTGCACAAGCTGCATTAGATGGATTGAATACGTTATTCCCAAATCATACTGAAATGTCTGTATCAACAACCATTGGATACCATTTTTGGGACGTACCAACCGAAGTCAATATCGATTGGTTGGTAGGACAACTTCACAATCCATTGATTGAACGTTCAGAATCAACAGATCGTAGGACAGATTCAGATATTCCATGGCCATCATTGGATTTTCCAGATCGTCCAGATTTGGACCAAACCCCCCCTTCAATAATTGATTTAGAAGTCTCTGATGAAGAACTCCTTCAAATCAGTGAAACAGGTCTTTTAGCATTGAATTTGGAAGAAATGAAAGCCATACAATCCCATTATCGTGATGAGACAATACAATTAGAACGCAAATCAAAAGGGTTACACGCAACCGCACCCACTGATGTTGAGTTAGAATGTCTTGCTCAATCTTGGTCTGAACATTGTAAACACAAAATCTTCGCAGCAAAGATCCACCACGTGGATACTGAAACGGGTGAAGACACAGAGATTGACTCTCTTTTCAAGACCTATATTATGCGTCCAGCATTGGATATGCAAGAAGAATTTGATTGGCTATTATCTCTTTTTCACGACAATTCAGGTGTGATTGAATGGACCCCTGAATGGAGTCTTTGTATCAAGGCTGAAACCCATAATTCACCCTCTGCATTGGATCCATTTGGTGGTGCAATGACTGGAATTGTTGGTGTGAATCGAGACATCTTAGGTACTGGGTTAGGGGCTAGACCAATTGCCAATACAGATGTATTTTGCTTCGGACCTCCTGATTATGACGGCCATTTACCAGAAGGATTGTTCCACCCTTCACGGGTAATGCGTGGTGTTCACGCAGGAGTTAGAGCAGGCGGTAATGAAAGTGGAATTCCTACTGTCAATGGAGCCATCGTTTTCGATGATAGGTACATTGGAAAGCCATTGGTATATTGTGGCACGGTAGGCATCCTCCCTCGCTCCCTTCCCGATGGTCGCGAGAGTCACATCAAGACACCAGTTCCTGGTGATTTAGTGTATATGGTAGGGGGAAGAGTCGGCAGTGATGGGATTCATGGAGCGACATTTTCAAGTTTGGAATTGACTGATGAAAGTCCTAGTAGCGCTGTTCAGATTGGAGACCCTATCACCCAGAAAAAAATGCTGGATATGATTTTGGAAGCAAGAGATCTAGGATATATTCAAGTCATTACTGATAACGGCGCAGGAGGCCTTTCTTCTAGTGTTGGAGAAATGGCAGAGTTGACTGGCGGGGCAGATTTGGATTTGTCTAAAGTACCACTCAAACAAGCAGGATTAAGCCCTTGGGAAATACTAGTTTCAGAATCCCAAGAAAGGATGACTGTTGGAGTAACTTCTGAGAATGCTTCAGCATTTGAGGCCCTAGCAACATTACATGAAGTTGAAGCAACAATTGTTGGCACATTTACCAATTCTGGGACATTTTTAGTTCGGTACGGAGAAAATATTGTTGCAGATTTACCAATCCATTTCTTGCATGATGGATGCCCACAATTAGAATTAGAATCTGAATGGATTCCACCAACCCAAACTCCAATTCTCTTCCCAACAGATGACCAATCAAATGCAGAAGAAATGGGCACACTACTTTGTCGATTAATGGCCCGTCCAAATATTGCTAGTAAGGAATGGTGGGTCAGGTCATACGATCATGAAGTAATAGCCCAGTCAGTCATCAAACCCTTTGGGGGAGTAAATCATGATGCCCCAGGTGATGCAGCAGTAATTGCACCAATTCCAGGGAACACTCGTGGTGCAGTAATTTCATGCGGCATCGTTCCAAGGTATTCAGATATCGATGCTTATGCAATGGCAGCAGCTAGTGTAGATGAAGCAGTTAGAAATGCAGTTTGTGTTGGTGTAGATTTGAATCGCATTGCAGGTTTGGATAATTTTTGTTGGCCTGACCCGGTTGAAAGCGAAAAAACCCCAGACGGCCGCTTCAAATTAGCACAATTGGTTCGAGCAAATCGAGCCATAGAAGATGTATGTAGGGCCTATTCGTTACCTTGTATTTCCGGCAAGGATTCAATGAAGAATGATGCAACTTTAGATGGCGAGAAAATCAGTGTCCCCCCAACACTTCTCTTTAGTTTGATGGGAGATCACCCCGATGTTCGTTACGCAATATCATCCGATTTCAAAAATCCTGGAGACTCAATTTATCTGGTTGGAGAAACACGTCAAGAATTGGGTGCAAGCGAATTTGCTTACATGTTGCGGGATGAATCTGGTGGCTCAAGTGGAATTGGTAAAACAGTTCCTTTGATTGAACCCGAACGTAATTTAGCAGCATACAAGGCATTGACCAAAACAATGCATTCAGGTTTAGTTGCAAGTGCACACGATTGTTCCGACGGAGGCCTTTCAGTAGCTATTGCAGAATCATGTATTGGAATTGATGCGGGAGCAGAAATTGAAATCTCAGCTCTTCGAGGCCATGATGATGAACTAGACAAATGGGGAGCATTATTTGGAGAAAGCCTAGGCCGCATTTTAGTTAGTGTAGCACCAGAAAACAATGATGATTTTGAGATTGCAATGCAAGAAGTATCCTGTACAAGAATTGGCCAAGTTGGAAATACTGACAAATTAGTAGTAACCGATCAAGGAATTACAATTTTGACTGAGTCTATTGATGCATTACGAACTGCTTGGAAAGGAACATTGGATGGAGGTGCTCCATAATGGTAGTGAAAGTAGCAATTCTTACAGGTTTTGGAATTAACTGTGATCACGAGACTGCAGCAGTTTTCGAAATGGTTGGAGCAGAATCAGAAAGAATTCATGTTAACAAATTCGTAAATGGAAAAAGAAATCTTAGCGAATTTCATATTATGGCAGTTTCGGGGGGCTTCTCCTTCGGAGATCATTTAGGAAGTGGACGTTTATTGGGCAATAGACTTCGATTTGGTATGCGAGAACAAGTAAGGAAATTCATTCAAAATGGGGGCCTAGTTATTGGTATCTGTAATGGATTTCAAGTATTGGTTAAGATGGGATTATTGCCTGGTGATAAAGAGATTAGTTTCACTCAAACTGCATCTTTAGCACTGAACGATTCAGGGCATTATGAAGATAGATGGGTAACATTGGAGTTTGACCCTGATTCACATTGTGTATGGACAAAAGGTATTGAACGAATTCGAGTACCAATCCGTCACGGTGAAGGCAAATTCGTTACAACAAACATTTCTTTGTTAGATAATTGGGCTGAACAAGGACAAATTGTTGTGAAATATGTTGATTCGAATGATACTTATCCATCCTCATCAAATGAACCCCTTAATTATCCGATTTGTCCGAATGCAAGTATGCGAAATATTGCAGGAGTTTGCGATCCAACAGGACGAGTGTTTGGTTTGATGCCTCATCCAGAAGCAAATCATTCCACATGGTTGGGGGCAACATGGACTAGAGAATTGAAACCCACTGAGCATGGCGAAGGAGAAGGCCTCATTATTTTCCAGAATGCAGTTGATTTTGTTAAAGAAAGAAACGCCCTATAGCTACAATCCGACCATATATTCATTCGTTGGTGCGCTGAACTGGCTCCATGGGTGCCTCAAATGCCGGCGGCAACCCCCCTCTTCCAAATCAAGTCAAAGACACTCTTCCACCAGAATCTACGATACTTACTCAAACAACCACTTCTCAAGAAACCCCTATTGTTGTAGAGAACCCCTCTCCAAGGAATCGAGTTTTGGCTATTTCCTTCCTCATTTTTGGGATATTATTCTTCTATCAGGCCTTCCTCCACCTGGACAACCTCTTCGTCATATTCGGCTTCGGATGCTTAGCAGCGAGCCTATTCTTCGAAAAATCCTATCTTCAACAATCCAAAATTGACAAAACAAAATTAGGAGAATCGACTAAACCCGAACGAACCTTTCGCTATATCGCGGCAGTTTTAGTGATCATCGGCATCTACTTGGGTGCTTTCTTTGAGGGGTTCTCAGGTAACTTCACTGGTTGTTTTTATGGAATTATATTATTTGGAAGTGGTCTTATTTTTGAATCAATTTACCTTCAACAATCTAAAGAATACAAAACAAAATTAGGCGAATCAACAAAAACTGAAACCGATACTCAAATCAGCATTATTACATTATTATTCATAATTCTGCTATTGCCGTTTCTAGCATACTTCCTCTTTTTCGTAATCTTTTACCGATGAATTTCCTGAATCAATCATCATCTTCAATGAGTTGATCGACCCCACTTAACAAATCCTTCAATTCATCTCTCCTTGCTTTGCGCTCATCGATTATCTCTTCAACAATGGGCTCCGAAACATCCACTCCAAGTTTCCTCGCTTCTTCTTCGGCCCGAAACCGATCAATTAATGCCCGGTCTTCCCCCAATCTATCTGAACGATCAGTTTCAGGAATTATTCTGGAGGGATTTGTTCTTACCCCATGGTCATCCATTCTTGGAGGAACTGCATCAACCAATTCTATCGCAGAATCCATATCATCAATTTCATCAGGGACCTTGTTTGCAATTTCTCTCAAAATATTCCGTTTTGTAGTGTTTCTAGCAATTTCAAATGCTTGAGCAATTTCATGCTCAGTGGGGGGAGGTCTTTGACCTGCATGCGCCGCCATTAATCGCGCTGCCTCTTTTAGAAATGGGCCATGAATAGGATCATGATCATGGCGATGAGGTTCAGTAGTGAAAACCATCAGGTCCTTTGCGAGTTGATCTATTGGACCTACAGCCTTTCCACTCACCCTTTCTCGTACTTTTTGATGTGTTGAGATACACCCTTTACATCTCTTTGTCCCTTCTTTATCTGGCGCATCACAAAGAAGACAACATATCGCGAACCCCATCTGCTGCATGGCTTGACGGGGTAGCGACATCTAACATACCCTAAGCACCATAATGCATCAACCCTACCATCCGTCGAATTCATTCGCATAACCTCCATCCCCGGTCGATGACTGAGTCAACCTTGTTCACCAAAATCATTGAAGGAGAGATTCCATCATTCATGATTACACGTTCAGAAGATTGGGTTGCATTTCTTGATGTCTTCCCACGACGTCCCGGCCACACACTTGTGGTTCCAGTAGAACCAGCACGTCGATTATCCGAACTTTCTCCATCCTCTCTTTCACATTTACTTGAAGGAGTAGTTGAAACCCAAGCAATCTTATCTTCTCATTTTGAGACCCACGATTTTCTAGTTGGGGTGCACGATGGTCCATTAGCGGGACAGGAAGTTCCCCACGTCCATATCCATGTAATCCCAAGAACGGAAAATGATGGGGGTTTGTCGATGATGGCTTGTTGGCCAGATTCGCCACCAATTGGGGGAGAACCTGATTTTGAATCACTTTCGAAATTA
>JASLJW010000177.1 GCA_030747885.1 Candidatus Thalassarchaeaceae archaeon | reverse complement strand
TTAGCAAACATGTCTCCTGTGGCCATTGTTTGTGTTGAAGGGTCAGCACCTGTAGCTTCAATCAAAACCCAACCTGAATCATTTGATCCAGACATCGGCCATTCAGATACATTGGATGGATGTGCAATTGCTGGAGATAGTGCCAGAGTGGAGAGGCTACTGAACAACATCAGAAAAACCAAAGAAAATGCTTGGCGACGGAGGGGAAGATTCCCTGCATCCGCTCTAATCATGGTTACATGCTAGCGCAATTGCATTTGAAAGGCACTATCACATGTCTACGACATGATTCATAGAAAAATCAATGATTAGGATAAAATTTTACTCGTCTCCAGCCACTGAGCCATCTTCTCCAACACGGTATAATCGTGCAGTAGATGTGGGGTCAGTCATCGCTTTTGGAGAACCGCTGATTGCAACTACTCGATCATCTTCTTCCAATCTCCCATTTTCAAAAATGGTCCTAATTGCCAATCGCATGGTCGAACTTCCACGATCCAATTCATCACAAACCACTGCATCAACTCCAGGTAACAACATTACTCTTCTTGCAACACTAGGATTGTTCGTTACTGCAGTAATTGGAATTGATGTTGAATGAGCAGATACAAGTCGGGCTGCATTACCATGTTGGGTGGCCACCAATATTCGATCAGCCTCAGATAATTCTGCTAATGTCACTCCAGCATGAGCAACTGCTCGAGTAAGGAGTAATTTCGCATCGGTTGGAATTGTAAGACCATCCCACTCTAAATCTGCACGTCGAGTAATTCGCAACATCGTCAAGAGAGATTCGACTGGGTAGTCTCCAGATGCAGTTTCTGCAGACAACATCACTGCAGTTGCGCCATGTCGAATAGCATTCGCTACATCTGCAACTTCTGCTCGAGTGGGTCGTGGATTGTTTACCATTGATTCCAACATCTGTGTGGCAACAATCACTGGAAGTCCTCGGGTTCGAGCGCTTTGAACAATTCTTTCTTGGGCCATAGGAACATCTTCAGGAGGGATTTCAACACCTAGATCACCCCTCGCAACCATTACTGCATCACTTGCCTCAATGATACCATCTAATGAATCGAGCGCTGAAGGATGTTCTATCTTTGATACAATCCAAGCACCTGACCCGGTCTCATCAAGAATTCGGCGGGCTGGAGCGATGTCTTTTTCATTTCTTACATAAGAGACTGCAATGAATTCAACATCTAATCCAATCGCATGTCGAAGGGCTTCTTCATCTCGGGGACCCACGGCTGGTAATTTGACTACTGTTCCTGGAACATTGATTCCTTTTCTTTGAGTAATTGGACCGCCTTCAATAATTCGACAATTTACAATTGTATCTTGGCAATCAACCACCTCTAACTGAATCAAGCCATCAGATAACAAAACCGGGTCACCTGGTTGGATCTCTGATGCTAATCCACGGTATTCTACAGGTAGTGATGAGGGGTCTGCAAAGCCCTCTTCTTCACCACATCGCAAAGAAACCATCTCTCCATTAGGAAGATGGTGGACACCATCAAAACGCCCAAGGCGGAGTTTGGGTCCGGGAAGATCTGCCATTATTCCGATATGAATCCCATATTCTCCTGCAATTCTTCGAATTCTATGTGTTACATCAGCACGCCATTCATCTTCGCCATGGCTATAATTCAACCTAGCAACATCAAGACCAGCCTGAATCATGGTTCTAAGAGATTCTTCGTCGCATGAGGCAGGGCCAATCGTTGCCACGATTCGGGTCCGTCGCATATCATACGTCAGGAGCAAGGGTGGTTTGAATGAATCCGACATATATTATGGAGAAACCCCGATTCTTTGAGGAACGGCAGTTACCATCATTTGGGTAGGAAAACCCAAAGCATGAGGGGGTTGCCCATGTAACGATGGGGAAGGACGACTTACTCAAACGGGATTCGCTCGAATACCATGAAGCAGATCCTCCTGGCAAGTTAACCGTAATTCCAACAAAACCGCATTCTACGCAAAGAGAATTGTCTCTAGCATATTCGCCTGGTGTAGCATTTCCATGTCTAGAAATTGAAAAAGACCCGGCGAATGCATACAAGTATACAGCTAAAGGGAATCTGGTTGCTGTAATAAGCAATGGAACCGCGGTTCTAGGACTTGGAAATATTGGTGCACTTGCTGGGAAACCAGTGATGGAGGGCAAGGGTCTTCTGTTCAAAGCATTCGCCGATATTGATGTATTCGATATTGAATTAGATGTAGAGGACATTGATGAATTTGTCAGAACTGTCAAAAACATCGCGCCAACTTTTGGGGGAATAAATCTAGAAGATCTCAAAGCGCCAGAATGTTTTGAAATCGAGCGTCGATTGATCGAAGAGTTGGATATTCCAGTAATGCATGATGATCAACATGGAACTGCGATTATTTCTGGTGCTGCGTTATTGAATGGACTTGAGGTCGTAAACAAGAAAATTTCAGATGTCAAAATTGTAGTTTTAGGAGCAGGGGCTAGTGCTATTTCTTGTGCTAGCCATTACATTCGCTTGGGAGTTAATCCAGAGAATCTAATCATGTGTGATTCTGGAGGAATCATGACAAAAGAAAGAGAAAAAATGGGGGATTTGAATGAATACAAGGCTCGGTTTGCATTGGATATTCCTGAAGGTACAATTGGGGATGCAATCAAGGATGCTGATGTTTTCCTTGGCCTTTCCAAGGGCGGGTTAGTTTCCAAATCAATGATTGCTAGTATGGCCAAAGATCCGTTGGTATTCGCTCTTGCAAATCCAACTCCAGAAATCATGCCTGAAGATGTTGCATCAGTAAGATCTGATGCAATTATGGCAACTGGACGTTCTGACTACGCCAATCAAATCAACAATGTGCTAGGTTTCCCCTACATATTCAGAGGCGCTCTAGATGTTCGAGCAAAAGAAATCACAGAGAATATGAAAATGGCTGCGACGCACGCAATTGCTGCATTGGCAAAGGAAACGGTACCAGATCATGTTGCTGCAGCTTATGGTGGCCAAAGTCTACAATTTGGTCCTGATTATTTAATTCCAAAACCATTCGATGAAAGGGTACTCATTTGGGAAGCGAGTGCGGTCGCTGAAGCAGCAGTTAAGGAAGGAATTACTGAAATTTCTATGGATGAATTCAATTTAGATGATTATCGGCGTACTTTGGAAGGACGTTTGGGGCTTACTCGAAGCCTAATGCGGGGTGTAATGAATCAAGCAAAATCAGATGTTAAACGAATCGTATTCACAGAAGGAGATCATCCAACTGTAGTGAAGGCTGCCGCAGAATGTATTCGCGAAGGGATTTGTATGCCAGTTCTTCTTGGTCGAGAAAGCACAATAGAAGAACATAAAGAACGTCTTGGGCTTCATTTTGAATGCGAAATAATAGATGTAAGGGATGATCCTCGAAGAAAGGGAATTTATTCTGACGTACTTAGTGAACAGCGTGCAAGAAAAGGAGTGACTAGGGCTGATGCAGTGCGGATGTTGAGATCTAGAACATACTTTGGTTCCATGATGGTTGCATTGGATGATGCAGATGGTCTTGTTGGAGGAATTGATCGGCATTATCCAGATATTCTCCGGCCTTGTCTACACACAATTGGAACTGCTCCTGAAGTTGAACGATTGGTCGGCATGTACATGATGACAATCAAAGGACAATTGTTGTTCATTGGCGATGCTACCATCAACATCTATCCTGATTCTCAAACACTTGCCGAGATTGCAATAGAGACTGCTAAAATGGCTCGACGATTTGGGGTTAAGCCGGTTGTTGCTATGCTCTCATTCTCTAATTTTGGATCGTCAAAAGAATATCGAAGTACAAGAATAGAAGATGCTATCAAAATAGTCAAAGAACGGGACCCTAGTCTAATTATTGATGGCCCAATGCAAGCAGATACTGCGCTGGTGGGAGATATCCAAAATGAATATCCATTCATGACATTCAAGGGCCCTGCGAATGTTCTAATTTGTCCAAATTTAGCCGCTGCCAATATTGGATACAAACTATTGCAGCGCCTTGGTGGAGCAGAAGCAACTGGACCTATTCTTGAAGGAATGGCAAAACCAGTTCAGGTTCTACAACGTGGAGATGGGGTTAGTGATGTGGTTAGAATGGCAGCTATTTGTGCCGTTGATGCGCAACGACATCAAAGGGCTAGACTCGGTTGAATCAACGCATTGCGATGGATTCATGTGAATAAGTCAGGTCGAATGTCCAAGCAGGGGTACCCGAGTTGGTCAAAGGGGCTAGGATGAGGTCCTAGTGCGTAGTGCTTCGCAGGTTCAAATCCTGTCCTCTGCACCATCGATTTTCAAACCATGAGGTTCAAGGGGTATTGCTCCTCCCAAAGAATGATTTCAATGAGAGTCGCCTCTGCTGTGTTACTCACCCTGTTGATGGTGGGTGGAAGTTTGAGTGGGTGCTTTGGTGAGGATGAAGAACCCCCTCAGGAAGAGCCTTCGCCCTTTGATTTCGGAAAAGAAATTCCTGAAACAACATGGTATCATTACTCTGGAGGAATTGATGCGCTCAATGATTCTGCGGTTCAATCTGCAAATATAACTGCAAATCTAACCGGTGAAAATACACCTTTTTGGACTCAAGGTTCCTATTATGGGATTGGATTGAGTACATTCGAGCCAACCATTGGAATTACCTCTGATGATAATTTGTACATGACCAGTTGGGGTAATGGTCCTGCAGGATCAACTGCTATTGTCCAATGCAGCGGTATGATTGAGATGACTAATTTATCTGATTTTTCGTGTGAAAATACTTACGATCCTCTTTTCCCAGTCCCTAACAGCAATGATCCCTATGTCTACGTCGACAAATGGACTGATCGAATTATGAAATTCGACATGCATGCTCTTCTCGGGATGACTGTAGAATGGTCAGATAATGAAGGGGCTTCTTGGTCCCCTCCTACACCTGCAACCTCTTATTCTGTTCAAGATCATCAAACAATTTCTTCTTCACCATACCCTGCAGCATTACATCCTACAACATGGGTATTTTGCATCAATGGGAATTGGGAAGCTCCACTATGCTCCACTAGTTTTGATGGTGGAAATACGTGGAGTCCGGAGGTTCCTGGGGCGCCGTTAGGTTGTGGAAGTGGAGGATTAAGTGCACACATCGAGGGCGGGGCCAATGGTAATTTCTACCGAGGAAATGCTGGTTGTAGCGGTAGTGGTTACTCCATTTATCGAAGTACCGATGGTGGGTTTACTTGGACAGAACATCCTCTTCCAACTGAAGATTCTGGAACAGCAGATACTTGGAATGCTGAAGAGGCACAAGTTGCAATCGATGATGATGATAATGTGCATGCAATGTGGATGGGAATTGACGATATGCCCTACTATGCATATTCCCGGGATGAAGGGGAAACTTGGAGTGATGCAATGATGATTGCTCCACCAGCAGGAATTGTGGGTACTGGGTTTCCAGTTGTGACTGCTGGTGCTGCTGGAAAGGTTGCATTCGGCTATGTTGGAGATACAGGAAATGATACTTGGAACGGTTACATGACTGTGATTACTGATGCTTTCAATGAAAACCCACTGATGACTACGGTTCAAATCAATGAACCTGGAAATCCACTAGATACAGAGGCGGGGTGTGGATACAATCGATGTGGTGGATTGGGAGATTTTCTAGATATGGCAGTTGATCAATACGGTAGACCTTGGTTTGGATTATCTCATAATTTAGCAGATATCGGGATATTTGCTACCTTAACAGAGGGGCCTGCGTTGAGAGGAATGGATGGAAATCTCACTGTTATGCCTCTTGGTGGAGAAGAGACTCTCTGACGACATGCTTTCAGTCCGCCTTGACTACTCGATGGTATGATTTGGGTTGAATTGCTCCTCAAGGGTTTGATTTCTGGGGGTCTGGTAGTTGGTGCTTCTGAGTTGGCTAAACGATCGGTAATTTTCGGGGCGATGGTGATTTCATTACCTCTAATGAGCATAATATCTCTCATTGTACTGCATAGAGATGGGGTTAAATCTGAAGAAATAATTGCTTATTCAGAAAGTATTCTCTATCTTGTTCTACCATCGTTAACATTGTTCGTTGTTTTCCCTCAACTAATGAGAAGAGATTGGGATTTTTGGCCAGCATTGGGGGCAGGGATTTTGGCCACTGTTGCTTTGTATGGAATTGGAATTGCTATTGCTACAAAATTCGTAACAAGCGGACAAGCATGAATAGCGGCTTCGTTTGATTCAATCACTGGGGGTCTAGTTACATGCCTGGGGTGTTTGATCGTTCTAGGAAAAAGGCCCTTGTCCGAAACATTTCTACAGATTTTAATCATGCTGTTTCTACATTCTTTGGGGAAAGGGCCCCAAATGTAAATATTGCAAAAATACAACATGCAGGTTATGTCGATGCTCTTAGAAAATCAGGAGTGGATGTAGAAATTCTAAATGAATTAGAAGGGCATCCTGATTGCTGCTTTGTCGAAGATACTGCCGTTATCTTTGATGGCCTGGCAGTTATATGTCGGCCAGGACATCCGTCTAGAGAAAATGAGGTTCATTCAATTTCAGAAAGGTTGTCTGCTGATTTCGAAATTAAATTTTTATCTCCAGAAGCAAAAATGGATGGTGGAGATATTGTATTCACAGGAGATGGGTTTTTGATTGGACGATCAACCAGAACTAACGATATTGGAATTCAAGAATTAACTGCTATTGCCAAATCATTCGACTATTCTGTTCAAGTCATCGATGTTCCTGATTCTACTTTGCACCTAACAACAGTCTGTTCGGTGCCAAGAAATGGTGTATTAATTGCTGCAGAAGGTCATTTGAAACAAGAACAAATTAATGGATTTGAAGAAGTAATTTGGATTCCCAACAACGAAACTTATGCATCCAATACAATAGCAATGGAAAATGGAATGATGTTAGTAAGTACTGGATTCCCAATCACGAAACAAAGAGTCGAAGCTGCTGGATTTGAGGTCGTTCTTGTTGAAATGGAAGAAATTATGCAAGCAGATGGTAGTTTGACTTGCTTGTCTCTCTTCATTGAATGAGGGGTGTTTCATGGAAAATAATTGGAATTATCAAAGAGAATTTCTCTACGCATCCACTATTGTTGTTGGATTGCCAATATCCTACTATTTCTCTGAATGGCCAGTGAATTTTTGGTGTATTGGGCTGTTCGTCTTCCTCTTCAAAAAAGGGGAAAAAAAGGAAAGAATGGAGATGTTAACTGTGCTTGCATTTGCAACTCCAATGGAGCTATTCTTCAGTGAAATTTGGTTGATTTACGAATATCAAAGACAACTGATGCCTTTCTATGTTCCAGTAGGTCACTGGTTTTTATTCGATTTGGGACGAAGAATTGCATCTAGGTTACCAAAAGGAAGGAAGATTGCAAGTTGGGTAATACTTCCATTCATTCCACTTACTATTTTGATGGCTTACAATGGAATTGATACTTCAGGGATATTTTTGCTAATCGTCATGTTTGGCTTCATTCGGTGGGGTCCTGCTCCAATGTTGTATGCAGTGATGGGGTGGCTTGCTTTGGGGATGGAATTGTGGGGAACATGGCTAGGAACTTGGGTGTGGGCATCCAATGTACCTTGGACTGGATTAACTGCTTGGAATCCCCCATTATTGTGTGGTGCTTTCTATGCATTAGGTGATTTATTGGTGAATCTATC
>JASLJW010000176.1 GCA_030747885.1 Candidatus Thalassarchaeaceae archaeon | reverse complement strand
CCGCTAGAATTGGAGAACTTTGCCGATGCATCAAGAGCAAGGGTTTCATTCAACGTCATCTCTCGTACAACTCCTGTTCCATTGGTAGTCCGATCAACAGTGTCATCATGCATGGTGATTAAGTGATTATCTGAGGTCAATTGAAAATCCATCTCAAGAACATCAACTCCAATCAATGCTGCACCTTCGAATGAGGCCATTGTATTCTCAGGAAAAAAATCGCTAGCCCCTCTATGTGCGATAATTAACGGCCGTTCATCCCCTACCATCCATTCTTTCCCCAAATCTGAATCCAATCGGGGTCCACTAAACATGACTAAGATAAGCACAAATATTCCGATTCCTAATTTTCGTTGAGGTGAAATGCCCTTAGATTCTAGGTCAATTTCCATTCAATAAACCCCTATTGTCCATTGTCAAAATCCATCTTGATTGTTGGAGCTGGACTTCCATCTAGTATTCTATTTAATAATAAATCAAGATCTTTTTTTCCCCCAAGTGAATACCATTCTCCCATTGGATAGATTACGCAGGAAACGCCGTTTTCGCAGAAATCTAGGCAACCTGATTTCTGAACTCTAATTCCTTCAACATTTGCTTCACGCACCTTTTTCTTAAGTTCAGCCAGTAATTCCAAACTGTTCTTCGAAGAACAATTTGGCCTAGTTGCTCCATCTGGTCTTGAGTGTCCGCAGATGAAAACATGAGTGTTAAATCCAGGTTCTAAACGACCCTTTGAATCGGCACCCATTCTTTAGCCTCAGATTTGATCAAATTTTGATGCGAGAATAAAATCTGCTTCTGTAAGTCCATTGATTTTATGAGTGAATATTTTTGCATTCACCCTTCCCCAACCGATTTCAAAATCAGCATGATGAAATTCATCTTCACATATTTTCGCTGCGGCATTAAGAAATTTAAGCGCGTCAGCGAAGTCATCAAATTCCCATTTTCTCTCTAGATGGTGTGCATCAACAACTTCCCATGCGGAGTTTAGATCGGCGAATAGAGGCTCAATTTGATCATGTGTTAACGGGGGAACTCCCTCTTCACAAGCCTCGCACTTCTTCTCATGAATTTCCATGACTATCCCCATTGGTGACTTTCATGACTGTTTGATGCTAGTTTCTCAACCTGTTCTTGAATTTCGCTTCGACGTCTAGCTTCTGATCGTTCAAATGTCATTAGTTCTTCATCGTCAATGTATTGAGGACGAGTATGGGCAATTAGTCGAACTTCAACTATTACCTCTCTAGCAATCGCACGAAATCTTCCTTCGTCATCTAGAATTTCAATAGAAGATTTGTGTGACGATAATAATCGGCCGCGAACCCAGGGGTCAATCTCTCCAGAGAGGGAATTAACATCGAGCAATAGTTCGACAAGATCATCACGACGCAAACCGGACTTTCGATCTGCAATTGGCCCGTAGAGATTATCTTCGAATGGCGATGTGTCTTCGATTCCCATCTTCTCTAATTCCCGTTCTGCCCATTCGGGGAGGTCTCTCGCCATGAACGGGGAGTTTCGGAGTCCTCTATGAACCGTCGCATCGGATATTATTGCTCTTCAGGAGGATTGGGCTTCAAGAATGCCGGCCATCCCACAGGACATGAGGGGGAGCCATGGTCGCAGTCAATTGGCGTCGTATTCCGACAGTCTTGCAACCAGATGAATTGATGGACAAAGCTTTCTCTGCAGCTACAAAGAAGGCAAACCTTGTAGATGATCCAGACAAGTACCACAGAGTAAGAAAACAAATGCTTGCGATGATTCAGTCATCTTGTGATATTTTTGAGACCACTTTGAGAAAATGGATTTCAAGGTGGCCAAGTCTTGATCGTTTAAGTCCCTTTGATGCTGCTCTGGTAGATGCAGCTGTTGGCCGGGACGAGTTTAAGCAGAACCTTGGAGGAGTTCAGTGGGCTGCTGACCGAATTAACCAATTGAACAGAGAGGGTCAGAGTAGGATGGCCAAACATCGAAGCATAGAGGAGTTTCATGAAAGAAGGAGGCACGTCTATGGAAGATGTGCCTCAATATTGGGTCAAATTGGGCCTCAACTTGCTTGGTTAAATGATGCACGGAATATAATGAGGGAATTCCCTACCATCGATACAATGGACCCCTGTATAGTAGTTGCAGGTTCCCCGAATGTAGGGAAATCAGCATTAATCGCCTCACTTTCAACTGGTGTTCCTGAGGTAAATTCCTACCCCTTCACTACGAAAACCCTCCATGTAGGCCATTTTGAACATAGGAGGAGAAGTTACCAGATGGTAGATACTCCAGGGCTTCTTGATCGACCAATGGTTGAGAGAAATGAGATTGAGATGCAAGCAATAGCAGCTCTAGAAAATGTTGGTTCAGTTGCAATCTTCCTACTTGATCCATCTGAGGAAGGAGGCACCAAATTGGAATCACAGCATAATTTACTAATTGAGGTTAGGAAATTTTTGGGCGACACTCCTGTGGTAGTGGTGGATGGAAAGATGGACCTCTTGGGATTATCAGAGAATGATGCAGTCAATCCAGAAACAGGCAATCTAGCCATTAGTGCAACTGAGGGATGGGGTCTTGAATCTCTTAGGACGTATTTGATTGATCTTATTGGAGCCGATGAAATCGATGACCCGTTATCTCTTCCAGAGGGTTGGCATAGAAAATATACGCCTGAATAATCAAGGATCTATATGTCCAGTATGGCCACAAATTGTGCAATATACGTCGAAACCGCCGTAACTAGGTCGAAGTGCAGAGACATCGATTTTCCGCCCACATCCTTCGCATCTTACTTCGTCCATGAAAGTCTCACACCCATTTAGTTCTTCAACGCGTTGGAGTCAGTTGACTCATTCACCTTTTTCCCTTTTGAACAGATTACTCACAATCGGGAAATTCATGTCCAATGCACTTGCCCCTAATCCCACAATGGCAAGAAGTAGCAAGATTTCGACCCATATAGAAAGGGAAATTGTGATTAAAACAGTAACATTTTGACTAGACAAATCTAGACTCCCTTCTTTCCCTCCTGTGACGAATCTACTATCTCCTGGAGAAAGAGAATGTTGGAATGAATCTTCTGAATCGGGCCCTCCTGCAAGATATTCAAAGTCATTACTTTCACAATCTGTTAATCCATTATCGTCTGGAGGGCATTGCCCTTCTTCCGCCCATTTTGCGTCTACAATGCCTACCCAAGCGACGTCACCTCTTTCCCATTGAACATCTGCA
>JASLJW010000175.1 GCA_030747885.1 Candidatus Thalassarchaeaceae archaeon | reverse complement strand
AATGCGACCCTATCTTCACCTTCGATTGTCAGGGCTTCAACTTTGTTCGACTGCTCCGGAGAAGAGGTGGAAGAATGGTGGCAACTTCGTGAGACTCTCCTTGGTACCTGTTCAGGTTCAAGTTCACTATCTTCCAACTATCTGCGAATCAACAAAATCAATGACGACGACTCACTCTATGCTTTGATAGTTCAAGATAATGACTTGACATACTTGGATGTAAACTCTAGTGATGATGTTATTCATGTCAATGGGGGGTGGACGGATGAATTCAACAGGCTCGCAGGAGATAGAAATCACTTGCCAAATCCCGGGTTAGGGGAATATGCATTTGGTTGGTGGATTCTAGACATTGATGGGGACTTGGTTGCTGAAGGTACTGACCCAACAAATTGGGATACCGATGGTGACTGGTTGAATGACTTCTTCGAGATTGACGATGATCTGCTTGATGGAATTAGGGGCAATAGCGGTTCACCGATTCGCTACGACGATAGGACTTCATGACCTCAACAATTCATTTGCTTCCTTCCCCTCAGATATTCATGACCGAGGGCCCGCGAAAAGTTCCCGGACCCGAAGAACCCGTGAACGAAAAGCTCCTTTTCCTCAGGGAGAACATGGTTCACTTGACAAATCAACTCAGCATGCCACTAATTGAAGTCGCCCTTGTCATCTCGAAGTACATCCGTATCGTAATGGATTCTCTCCACAAAGCCGCATCTGAGGAAGGAGAGGAATTGCCCGACATACTCCTCAATCCACTTCCTAGCAATTCTCTACAGTCTGAAACAGCATCCGGGACTACTTCATTCCCACTTGAGAAGTTAATTGACAGAGTCGACCATGATAGGATGGACATACTGGATACTCTCGTTAGGACAATTCTCAATGAGAGCCAACTGGAATTTGTTTCAGCACTTCGAGAGTTTAGAGATTGGGAACTCGAAATCCGAAATCAACTATCAGACGTTTCAAGTCCCGGAGGGCTGTTCAGCCCACTCTCACTAGATGATGACTTCTAGCCATTCATTGATTCTGAAGATGCGACTATCCCACTGGAGACCCACCAAGCATCTGCTATCGACCAAACGAAAAGAAAGGGCCACAGAAATGCTGGAATTAGTGGGAACTGAATTAGAAACCACTCACCTGCCTTCCTATGTTGGCGATTGAAATGTTGCCCTAGGAAGAGGAAGGGAACCAGTGAAAGTGCCACGGCAAAAAGTGGACGTATTGCCCCCCATGGTCCAACGCCTCCGCTCAACTCGTCCCAAATAGTAGAAACCACGCCCAGAGACCTGAAATCATCGTCTTCTGCAGACTCAACTTTGACTACGAACTCCCCTTCCACATTGCTTGCGATAATTGTAAGCGGATGAATTTGCCGACCAAAACGTCATAGAAAACGAGAACAATGGATAGCGATTGCGAAAACCATGCATGAGGGAATCTTAGTCACTGGATTTGAGCCATTTTCAAATTTCAAGAGAAATATATCTCAACAGGTTGTACATTTAATTTCTACAGCAACCATCTTCGATTTCAATATCAGTACTTCGATCTTAGCAGTAGACGAAACCGGCTCAAAGGAGATTTCTGATAGAATAGAATGCGGGGAAAAAATTGGTGCAGTACTACATCTCGGTTTCTCTGAAAATGCAAATCAAATACTTCTCGAAAGATATGCTAGAAATCATTTTCAGATGAAAATTGCAGATAACTCAGGAAGGAGACTATCTTCTGGAAAGGTGTCTCCCGGAAAATCAATTCTCGAAACAAAGGTCCCAAGAAACTTCATCGAAAATCATCTAGAGGGCATTTCAAAAATCAGATGGAACGAAGACGCGGGCGGTTTTGTATGCAATGAGACATATTTTCGCTCACTATTAGCATCCTCAGAAAGGCGACTGCCGATTGTACTTTTCATTCATCTACCAAGCGAGAAAATACTCCCTCTCGAAGAACAATATTCCATCATTATCTCAATATGTGAATCTCTGAATCGGATACTTGAATCGAACTAACTCTCTCTTCGCCCTCTTCTAGGTTCAAACCATTCCGCGGCTTCTCCAGTTTCCGTCATTGATAACTCGTCACCAACTTCCCTTGGCACAATGTCCCTGCCTTTATGCCAAGTAGCCTGCTCTAGCCATAGGACAATGTCTCGCCCATTCAAAGAAATCTCCATAGTGCCTCCAAGGGGGCTCTCTTCCAAGACAAAGGAGGCCTTGCCTATGGATGCAGACTGCCTCGAGAGGCTGAAAATAGTCCCTTCTTCATCAGCCCGCATTGCCATAGCGTCAAGAGCTGTGTCAAGCACTCGGTTCTCCCTCAATATAGAAATCAGATTGTCGAGTGAGTCTGCTTTTCCACTTATCTCCTCAGAATCTCTCATTATTGGGAAATCCGAATGTTCTGG
>JASLJW010000174.1 GCA_030747885.1 Candidatus Thalassarchaeaceae archaeon | reverse complement strand
AAGCATTGCCATTATTCCTCCAATACCTAGGAAGAAGAACCCTGCAAGGAAGTAGAGAGTTCCAATCTTTTTGTGGTCTGTACTTGTGAGCCATTCTGTAATCCATGGAGCGAAAGATTCCCAAGTGAATCCATCAGGATTAACTCGATAGAAGGTATAGAGAATAACTGCACCAAGCAATATTCCAGACACGATAATTAGCGTAGCAAGGACAACAAAAGGATCTGCTGGTTCAAGTGGTTCTACCATAACTCCCGAAGAAGGTCCTGCAACAGAAATTGACATTGTATTCCATTTATCATCAGTTGATGCAACGCCATCTCCGTTCACAGAGTTAACAGCTAGATTGAATGTAGTGGAACCACTTTCTGGAGAAGTCCAATTCACAATCCAAGATGTGAAGTCATTACCACTTGTGATAGGTTCTCCACCCGCAGCTACTGTGTCTTCAATGCCATCATTGCCGCCATCAAGATGTCCATCATCATCAATTCCATTATGTGTGGCTTCACCATTTTCGATTTTTACCCACTCATCCACTGCAGAAAGAGTTCCAGATGATACTGCTAGGTTGAATCCTCCGAGGTTCATTCCATCGACACTAGTACCTGAAGGCCCTCCTGTGAATGAAACATTGAGAGTATATGTTGTACCTGCAGTGAATGTATCTGGTAGACCTGTAATTGATGGAGTTACTCCTGAATCAGGTACAGCTCCGTGGCAAATACATCCCTTTTCGCTCATCCCATTAATTCCAGATGGTAGCGAATCGGCTTCAGGAGCCAGACTCAATGCAAGTCCAATGACAATGAGGAAAGCCCAAGTTTGAATCATTGATTTTCTCATCAACATTTTCATCACCTCAACTATGAACGTGCACTATTGCAGACATGTATGCATGATCATCTCCACAAAATTCTGCACAGAGAATGAGAGTTGATTCACCATCCCCTCCACAGTTTGATGTGTCACAGGTTGGTGCAATCCACATTGCAGTATCTAGGCCTGGAACAGCATCTTCTTTGACTCCAAATTTCACGAACCAAGGAGAATGCGTTACATCTTCTGATGTTAGATTTGCCAAATAAAATTCTCCTTGTTTAAGAGATAATACTGGCACCATAGTTCCATTGAGATCTTGGTATTCTGAGGCATCACAGAGATCTGCTGAAAGTTCTCCACAATCAAAATTCCAGAACCATTGTTGTCCCGTAATTGAAATTGTATGATAGCATTTGTTTGCATCTGCTCCTTCGGTTCCACACTCAAGTCCATACATGCTGTTGGGGTCATCTGGGTCTGCCCAAACTTCGTTAATTGGGCCCCATGAATAGTACGTCAGCCATACAATCAGAATAAACGGAATAATAGTCCATGCAAGTTCTAATGTTAGATTGTCGTTATGTTTTGGAAATACCCCTACTTCTATTCCGTCCACGTCTTCCCAATCATCATCAACGTCCTTAGATCGATAAAATAGTGAATGATGAGCCAGCCAAATGAATGTGATTGCCCCTACAATTGCTGACCATATTACATAGTGGTCCCACAAGTGGTCGAAAGTCGCACTGGCAATACTCATTCCGAGCCCCCGACCCTTTCGTTCAGACTCCCGTTGATAAGCGTTCGTGGATGTTTTAGAAATAGAAGCACAACAAAATTCCCAATATTTATATCAAAAAAATTTGACTAATATTGTAAACACATCACTGCTCAAATAGGATTAATGATTCAGAATTCTAACGACTATTGGGAATGAAATGTTCGCTTGCATATCATCTCTAATTCTTTCAATTTCTGTTACACGGTTTGATAATTGTTGGTGAAGTGATCGAATCATTCCTCGTTTCATTCTCAGCCATCTCGGATCTAACGTCTCATCCCTTAGCAAACAATTCCATTCTGCCTTTCGAATTTGTTCTTGTTCAGCATCAATCCTGCTCATCCAAGCTTGATGAGAATTCTCAGTAAGTTCAGTTAGCAGAGGCATCAACCTCATCCTTTCCTGATTTAGCAGTGCAGTATGGATTCTAGTTCTTGCCGATTCAATGATTTCTTTTTCGTTATCAGTAAGTAGGGTTTGTGATGGCTGTAAATCACATTCTGACCATGGATTTTTGATTACTTCTTGTATCGGCTCTCCATTTTTATCCAATGCAAGCCATCTACGAATTTTCGATTCTCTCAAACCATGAATCCTCCATTCAACTGCAACAAAGAAATTAGTCATAGGAGGGATTCCTTCCATTGGTCCATTTTCAGCAATTAATTCGCTTCCAGTAATTCCTTCTGCAAAGTCACGATTTATTGATTCAGAGGTCGCAATTTGGACAATTGGATGCCAAGGTGATAGGAAAACTAGATCACTTCGCTGTCGGGCCTCAGTTCGATGATATGTCGCTTCTATCCAGTGCGGTCCAGCAGTAGTAGCTAGTCGATTCAAAATCCTCTGCCAATTTGCACCCCCTTTACCCAAATTTATGCAAGCATCAATCATCTTTCCAGACATTTTAATCATTACAATTCCCGTAAGTTCACCGTAATGTTCCCCATCGTTCGAAGTAACCCAAGATTCTAGAATCGCACGAATTGAAGAGGAATCTAGCCCCAATCCTCTATCCATTACGTCCTGTCGAACCGATTGAACACCAGGGTCTTCACCAATGGCCATTCTTTCCTTTAATGCTGCTTCTTCTGCCCACGAATTCCTTGATTGCAATAAGTCTTCAACATCGTCATCTTTGTTTTCTCGATATGTTTCTAAATCAACAATTTTGAATCCAGTCGATGAATTGTTTCTAACTGCATCCCTCGAAATTTCACTTTCAGCGAGGACTTTCATTGCCTTTCCCAACATAGGATCAACCATTCCCAATGAAGATTCGAAAATGTGAATTCTATGCAATAGCCTTCCAAGAATAGCAGCATCAATTGTACCTTCTACACAGAGGTTTGCAATCTGGATTGTGGGACTAGTCTGGCCATAACGATCTAGTCTACCGATTCTTTGTTCAAGTTTCATTGGATTCCAAGGCAGATCATAATTTACCAATCGATGACAATGTTGTTGATCAAGCCCTTCACTCCCTACTTCACTACTCAACAGAATTTCGATTTCTCCTTCTGCAAATCGTGATCGGATTTTATCTCGTTCAATCATGGATGTTTTACCAGTCAATAATTCGACACTAAAACCATCGTTTTGGAGATTATTTTTCAGATGAGATAACGTTCCATGAAATTGTGAAAACAAGAGCACTCCTCCATCATTATCATTCAATGTATGGTGCAACCAAGCACGTAGAGCATCTAGTTTTGTGTCCTGATCTCCTAGATTCTCTGCTGCACTGATTAATCCATCCCTATTTCCTAATCGATTAATCAATCTTCTAGTAACTTCATCATGTTCTTCTTCATCTTGTTCTTTGAGATCTTCTTGTGTTTCCACGATTTTACTCAATACATGTTTAGCATATGCAGGTAGACATGAAGAAGCCATTCTTTCAGGAATAACCGAAGCCCAGTCAAATTTACCATCTGGATTTTTTATCCTCTGCAATGTTTGTGACCACCGCCTAGCTGCGTGATAGAGAGTCCATTCCTCTTCTGAAAGAACAACTTGTAGAACAATTGGGATTCGTTCAGCAAGTTCCATGTCTAAATCCTTTCTTCTGGTGCGGACAAGCATATCATTCAAAGGTCTGATTTCTCGTAGTAAATCGATCATTCTCTTTCTAACTGTTCCAGTTGATTCTGTAATATTATCAACAAGCCCCCTAATTTCTGTTAGACGTGGATCATCCGCCAATGAAGTGGTATGCAATAGGCGATTCACTTCCAAAAGAATATTTTCAGAATCTATTGGATCACTTGAGATTGCATCGATAGTACGATGAATAGATGCTGTAGGACCCATAGTTCTGTGAAATGCTGTAATGTTAGGCCATCGATCAGGTGCAATTAATGATAGAAGAACATACAGATCTTCACTCTGTAGATTTACAGGTGTAGCAGTCAACAACATTTTCCATTTAGATTCAAGAAATAGCATTTGAATCCCATCGTGAATTCGAGATTTCGGATTCCTTGCATGGTGCGCTTCATCCATAATTGTCAGCATTAGATTGAGATCCCGATCCACCAATGAATCCAATATTTCTGCTCGCCTCAATACCCCATGGCTAACGATTAGGACTTCGTTTCCCCCATCTTCTAATTTGTCTAAAGCCAAAAGAAATTCAGAACATGATTTAGGAGTAATTGCATCAATTTCGACTCGATGATACAGCTCTTGTTTCCATTTTGAGCGTAGGCCACCTGGACAGGCGATAATCACACCACCCCTTTCTCCTCTTGCTTGAAGTTCTCGAATAGCAATAATTGCAGAGATAGTCTTCCCTAGACCAACCTCATCAGCGACCAAAACGCCTCCCCATGGGCCAGCAAGCATTCTAGCAATTGGAAGATGTTGATGTGGTTGATCGTCCCATCTTCCAAAATTCATTGATAATGATTGATCAGATGCAGGTAATCCCATTTCCATTTCTGCATGGATTTTTCTCCAAGTAGGGATGTAATTAATTGATGAATTGAGGCTCATATGTGATAACCTCCTCTTCGAGGGGTTTTTAATCGGACGAAAACTCGAGTTCTGGAATTCCAATCCAAGTATTCTTCACTGTATTCAGTACCATATGTGTATGCGATCGTTCTATTCCATCCAGAGATAACACAGTTTTGGTAAAATCGTTTAGATCCTCTCGATCTCTTGCCAAAGCAACTACCATTGAGTCGTAATCTCCAGTAACATCGTACACTGAGACCACCCGTGGATCTTCTGCAATCTTTTCTTGAATTTCCAATAGTCGCCCTTTCTCCATTCTGATACCAACAACAACAGTCATTCTCCAGCCTATTTTTTCTGGATTTAAGCGTATAGAATACCCCTCTATGATTTCTAATTGCTCCATCCGCTTGATTCGGTTGCTTACTGTACCCTGTGAAACCCCTACTTTTTCCGCTACAGTTCTGTTGGACATGGTAGCGTCCTTGAACAGAATGGCTAGTATGGCCCGGTCTGTCGCATCGAGCATGCCGCATCTCCCTTCGGGAGATTGCAGTTCGGTCCGCCGCTCTTGAAGTTTGCACATATTTCAGAATATAGAATTCTATCTTGAACCAGAATCAGATTCGGGGAACTCAAGATCTAGGACCCATCTTTCATGTCCTTCAACCTCTAAACGAATTGTGCAAGGTTCAAATTGATTTTTTGAGGTCTGTCGAATCATAATTTCTCGCTTAGTATTTGGTGATATTTCAATTGGGATATCTTTGCCAGAGTATCTCCAGTATCCATTTCCACCAATAGAAGTAATACTAATCGATGCATTTCCTGTGTTGATTTCAATAAGAAAATCTTCTCTTTCTCCCTTCCGTTGGACGACAGGTCTTATCATAGGCATGTCTTTTTGTCTTCTTCTTTCAGATAATACAACAATCATGCATGCTATTGTACCAGTAATCAACAGGAGTATAGAAATAGCGTAATCTTTGCTGTTTTCATTGGATTGTTTGTAACGAGGAATTTCGGTTTCGCCAGAGCCATAGATTTCGTTTGAATCAAGAGAAACAAGTGAAGCGACTACGATCAACTCCTCATTTTCTAGGTTCCAACTCACCAAGGTTTGTGAATCAATTTGGTGCATCCATTTATTTTCTGCACCTGCGGATCGATTTACATTAGAATCCCAAGCATGATATGAAACTACTTTTGAGTCAATAGGTCCAATTGGATGATCCGAAATTTCTGCATTTTTCTTTAACAATAGCCATTGTAGTACAATAGTTGGAGACAGGTCTTCTTCCAAGGTAGTATTTGCTTGCAATATTAGTAATCCATTATTTCCCTGATTCACGTCTATTGTAATGTTGATACTTTTCAACTCAGTAGGAAGGCTTCCGTTGGTCATGTTCAATTGAGTTCCCTGAATGAAAACATCCCCACTTTTGGCTCCCAAATCTTGTGCTCTTTCTGACGCTGCTGAAATATGTAGTAAACTTTCTGGATTTGAATGCCAAACGATTAATCCAACTTCGCCTTGCTCAACAGCACAACGTAACTCTTCGGATAGAATATTTGATGATGTTTCAGTTCCATCTGTGAATACCTCCAAGATTGGAGTCGCTTCAGCTAATGGTGTAATAATTAGTCCCAGAAAAACCAATAAAATGAGACGGAAACACCATTTCATGATTTCCCCTCCAGCATTTTTCTTAGAATCACATCTTCTTGTTGTTTCCACATTCGACTAATTCTTTCACCGACCCAAATTGGAATTCTCCATTCTGAATTATGTTTTTCAATTAGTAACAAATGCCCTCCAGGTGCTAAATTTCCCAAATTTTCTATAGGCGAACTTTCATTCATAATTCTAAATGCCTCATCCTCATCGATTCGATGCACTCGTTCTCCTAATCCCTTCAAATGAATTGAATGTAATCCTTCAGAACTTAGTCTATATGCGCGTTTATCTCTGCTTTCCCAAGCTCTAATTCCAAGATGAAGCACCTTTAGTGGAGGCCACTGCTCACCATCGTGAATTCGATCAATTCTTGATTGTGTTTCCATTTCCCACACACGTTCTTTCATTGCTCTACTGCCCCATAATATTCTCTTACCCTTTTTCCAAACGGAAGCAAATTCAATATCTGGCGAGTGAATTTCCATAATTGTAGTTAAATCATCATCTATACAAGGAATTGGAAACTCTCCTTTACGATTTGGATTTGAAGAAATCCGTCGTACGTCTAGTTGATTTGTATCCTCATCTATCCTTTTTACACGTAATTTCGCAACGAAGAACCCCCCGTGCCCCGAGTCATCTTGATGGATTCGAATACACTGATTCAATGACTTCATTATCTTAGGATTAACAGATGTGTTGAATTCAGAATTTTCGATTGGATTCATATTATCATCTAGAACAACCCATTCTGTCATTCCATTTTGGTACGAGAGACCTTCCAATTGTTCTTTGGAGATTTCTTCAATCTCCACATCTTCATCTTGTTCTAATATTCTAGCAATTACTGCTTCATTTTCAATAGGATCTAGTGAGCAGGTTGAGTAAACAATACTAGCACCTGAACGAGCTACTTTGATGGCCCGTAATAATAAATCAATTTGTAATGAATGAAGCGTTTTACCTCCCGAAGGAAGCCATTTCGTCCAAACATCTGGATTTTTCCGAGTTGTGGCTGATCCTGTGCAAGGCGCATCAACCAATATTGCATCGTAACCTGCTCCAGGAACTCTAGGAATATACCGTCCATCATGTTGCACGATTAGCAGGTTAGGAAGCGATGCCCTCTGAGCGTTTGCAACCAATGTATTTGTTCTCTTCTTTGACACATCATTTGCAATCACAACTCCTGTTCCATTAAGAATCTCAGCGATGTGAGTACTCTTTGAACCAGGCGAAGCACACATGTCCAGAACCACATCATCTTGTTTCAAATCTAGAAGAAGAGAAGGAATCATTGAGACTGCTTCTTGCCGTGTAATTCGTCCAGTTTCGTGCAAAGCAATGAACAGTGAACGATGTTCAGGAGGAATTTTTCCACGTACCCAAGGCATTTTCCACGCATTTGGACACCATCCAATTCTTTTTGCCCCCATTTTCTCAATTTGTTCTTTAACCCAAATTTTTTCTCTACGTAGTGGATTTATCCGAATTGTTTCAGGTAATCGTGGCAATGCCGCTTCCAACCATTCTTCTGGATTATCTGACCAATAAGACATAGCCTTGAGCAAGGAACTGTCCAAGGCCTGCTCTCTCCAAGG
>JASLJW010000173.1 GCA_030747885.1 Candidatus Thalassarchaeaceae archaeon | reverse complement strand
AACAAGTTCACGTGCGTGAGGCTTGAGTTCTGGATGTGCTCCGAAGATTCTTCCAAGTACTGATTTCATTTCGCCGGATCCTTCGTATTCCAGAGCATTTTGAAGTGAGAATGTCCTGATTGCCTTCACAATTTCAGGTTGATCAACTGGATTGGACATGATCTTCGGTTGATTCCTAGAGGGGGTCACACTTACAACTGCCGCTTACCAAGTGTCCAAAGAGGTCTGTCCGCCAACATTTTGAGTTATTCGAGGCCTCATTGGTACTTTTCCTCTTCCTGATTCTTTCCATGCTTTCTTTACAGTGGCCCACGACCATCTTAGATGTTTATGGGGTAAATTTTCAACCAATAACAATGGAAGAGCCTCTTTGGTCTTGGGGTCTGAAGGGTACCCTGATCCGATTTCAATACCACATTCATCCGCAATTTTTTCGACTTCTAAATCCCGATGCACCTTTGCAAGTATAGACGCAGCCCCCACAATCAAATGTCTAGAATCTGCTTTATGCTCTGAAATTAATTCTGAATCTTCAGAAAATGTTCTCAGTTTTGAAATAACATTTCTACCGAATCTTGCTTCATTAACATCGCACGCGTCCAAAATCAATTTTGAAACAGTTTCAATTTCAATGCCCTCTATTGATTTGGCGAACAATTGAACTTCGATAGCGTTCAAATTATCGTGCTCCATTGCCCTATCTATTTGTTCGGCTGAGAAACAGATTATGCAATGTTTCCATGTCTTTTCTTGGAAAATTTGGTTTCTAATCTCTAATCGTTTTGATGATGAAAGTACCTTGGAATCATCTACTCCCATTTTTGATAATTTACCAATTTCTGATTGAGGAATTGCAAGTGCGGCAACAACAAGTGGTCCGATTACAGGGCCCCTCCCGGCCTCATCAACGCCGATAATCACAGCCGTTTTCAGAGGTCTAGGTCAAAATCGCTATCGGTCGAATCTTCAGTTTGAGTAGATTTTCCAATAGATTTAGTGGGAACGACATCCTTTGAACTAACTGGTTTTTTCTTTTTTGTTTTCTTGGAGGGAATCAATTTTTCACCAAGAGTAGGTTTGCCAGTACTTTCAATTAAATCATTAGCTAGCGAGGCTGCATCTTTCAGATTTGCTTCTTTAGAATGGTGATCAAGAATAAATGTAGCCGCATCAACCAATTCTTCGTCCACTTGAATAGGTGAATTAGTTGATGGTGATGATTTCGATTTAAAATTCTCTTTGAATTTCTCTGCATCTATTTTTTCTGATACGATTCCTAAATTATTTGTTTGAGGATTCTCGTCAAATTTTTTCTTCCAATCCTCTACAGTTTCCTTAGGTGGAGAAATAAACTTGGCTCGATGCCTTTCTATGTCTTGTTGCCTTTTTACTAGAGCTTTATTCAACAAAATTGACCCAACTCCAACTACAATGATTGTTAGGATTAATCCATTCCATTCCGACAGGAATAAAATCCCTGCATCAATTAATTCTGAAAATACATTTGGATCATCGCTCTCTTCTTCAATTCTGTAATTTTCTCCAAGATATTCGATGTCTTCAGCAATTGAAAAATTTAGACTAGGTTCTAGGATGCTTTGAACCATAACTTCCATCTTTGCAGTCCCATTCATTTCTAATCCCCTCGGAGTAGTTGCATATGCACTAAATGAGATAGTTTGTCCTGGTGCAATATCTCTCAGTTCAAAGAAGCGAATATTTTCTGATGAGTAATCAGTAATTGCATTAGGAGGAGGTATTAATCCGAAATTTGAGGTGACGTCCATATCTAGGGAGATCATCAGACCATCATCGTCATTTCCAGTATTTTCAAAAGATAAAACACAAGTGAGATTTTCGTCATTAACCGTTACATTGGTAGAAACAAGTGTCCAATCGAAAAATGAATCAACGGAAATATTGTGTTTTCCTATTGAAATTAAGTCCCCAGAAATGAATGCGCCAACTGTCACTTCCCCACTATTTTTAGCCATAGTTCCATTTATGATTCCAATTGAAATTCCTATTCCATTCTTTGTTTCTCCCTTTCCAAGTAATACTAGATTTTCTTCAATTTCTACAGTTGACCATACAGGATTAGAAAGTATTTGTATCTCAATTTCGTCGTCATAATTCCCTGTATTTGTTAGGGAAATATTGTGGTGGCAAATTCCGGATTGTATGTTATTCGGTGGATGGATTATTCCACATTTTTCGTCGTCTTCAAATTGAATAGATGCGTCACTTATTCGTTCGATTATTACAGATTGGTTTACTGATAAAATTGTCAATGGTTCATTCGCATTATATGCTGTGATTCTAACTTTGATTTCGCTTGCTGCGCTATATGGTGCAGCATATTCTACTTGAACCACCCCTGATTCATTTGCAGGCAAGTTGTCGATTTTGTATAAGTCGAATGTCCCCACAGACCACCCATCATGGACAAATGATTGATCTGGAATAGTTCCTTCAACAGGTAGCCCAGAGTTTAGCATGGGTTGCACTCGTATCACTAGATTTGCCAAATAATTTCCAGTATTTCGTAATGTGACGGGAAGCAGGACCTTTTCACCTGGTTCAACTTTCGCAGTTTCTTGATATGAATCAATTGAAATTCCTGCAACTTCCGTTACTTCAATTGTAAAGTTCCAAAATGATTCCAATCCATCAATTTGACTTATTGCCTTAACAGAAATGGAATGTTTGCTCCCAGCTAATGGCATTCCATTTTCTACCAATGGCACATCTACTCTGAATTGAACCCACACTAATTCATTTGGTTGAATTTCAATTTCATCTCCAATGGACGGTTCTGCATTTCTTGCCCATACTACATTCCATCCTGATGCAGAAATAATACTGACATTTGCATTATCAGTGATTGAACCTTGATTCGTAATGTTGACAAGAATATTTGTTCCAACTCCCGGATCAATGATAAAATTTGATCCAGATGTACTTCCAAATAATAGTGCACTAGTTTGTTTTGGAGCATCAGAAGAAAAATCCTCATCTAGTGCAGTCATTGAAAAAAGCGTACTGGTCGATAATATTGCCACCAATGACAAGGTGAGAAGGCGCAACGTCCCACCATGCATGTAGTCTGCCAGATACCTAGTGGTATAACCAGTTGTGCGAGGTGTGCATCATAGTAAGGGATCTGGGATAGCATCAGATAATGCGGAAACATCAAATTCACCTGCATGAATTGGAACTCGTAATCCGAAAAGTTCGCTAATTGAAGGGTCTATTTCTCCGAAAACACCTATCTCAATACCACCAATTAGAATCTTAGCTCCTCGACCTGGAATCCATGGTCCATCATTATCTTCTAACGGAATAAACATCATCTCCTCTCTGGCGCCTAAATCTCTGGCAAGAGCCTGTGCGATTCCTTTAGCGGCAGTAAATCCTGCATTTGTTTCAGCACAAGCCCATGCAACTCTCCAAGCATTTTGATGCTCTCGAACAACTTCTCCACATTCTTGTACTCGTTGAGGCAATTCATGGTGTCTATTTGCTGCAAGGAGTTCCAATAAAGAAGGTAGGATGTTTTGTCTGAGTATTGTATGTTCGATAGTAATCGGATTGGCAATCCTAGTCACCTTTCCTTGAGGCTTCCATCGCATATGTTCAAATTGAATCTCGTCGTTAGATAGAGTCAAACTTTGTACTTGTTGTATTCCTTGAGATGACAGACTCTCGTTAATTCGACGAATCATTGTTGCACGGGGAAGTGGGACTCCTTCTAACGCCAGAGAGGAATAGGATTCCCCTAGTGATTCGTAACCAATTCCTGTAGCAATTTCTTCTACCAAATCAATCGGATGCAGGATATCAAATCGCCATCTTGGCATTTCAATGATGTGGATTTTTTCTCCTACAGATGCATCTCCCCATCGTTCTGATTGTCTTGGTCCTTCGGTAGCAGTTCGGGTCTCAACTAATAGCCCCCCCATTCTCTCTAACGCTGAACTAATTGCATTTGACTCAATTTTCCCACCCAATATGCGTTCCAAAAGCCGTTCTGGAAGAATATGAGTTCTTGATTGCCCATTTGGTGAAACTTGATTTTCACCGTTAGCTGTATTCAATTTCATACTCTCCACTTGCCCTCCTCGCTCAGCAAGTGAAAGGCATACCAATAGGAGAGAAGCTTCGCACGCTCTTTCATCCCAGCCTGTAACATCAATCATGAAGTCAGTTGTATCCTCAGTAACGGTGGTATGGCTGCCGTTAATGATGGGGGGGAATGAGAGGACTCTCCCCACTGCATCCTCAATAACTGGGACGAGATTCATTCCATCTAGAAGATGAGCATACTCTTTCCCCTTTGGATGCGAATCAAGAATTTCTTGGATACTCATCTCTGAGTCCATTGCTAGTGGCTTGAATCTATGTGTTCTATCCACTGCCTTCACTTTGAATGGAGGCGCTAGTGAGGACAAATCATGGACACCAATAGATGCAAGTCGTCTTTTCCTTCCAAGGGTAAGGTGTAGTTTCTCTTGATGATCCATCAAGGATTGAATAAACTCATTTCTCTCTTCTTCAGTAGCACCTGTGTCTACATTTCGAACAATAGCGCCTAAAATTACTGGCCTAATTGTTGAGAGTGATGAGTCGATGTCCATTTCTGTTGCTCCCACCTCTACGTGAAGTTGAGGTGGAGTCGATTTAGAGTAAAGGAAAGCACGTGCTGCCCGAGTCATAGTTTCAACTGAGAGCAAATCGGAGCGATCGGGAAAGACTTCAATCTCTATTCCTTCTTTATCGGCTTCTTCCACCACACATCCAATATCCGAAAGTTGAGATTCCCATAAGTTTGGGTCATAAATTATACCATGATTAGAGAGTAGACTGCGAATTGAATCGTGCCCATACTTCACCGTTGGCATCTTAATCCCTACCTATGCGGGGAGGCTTCTCTGTTTGACCTCTTCGTTTAGCGGCGAGACCACATGGGTAGAGGTTGCCTTACTCCATCAAGTCGCAATCCACTGAGAACTGCTGATTCATGAGTTGTTGCACGTAAATGGTGTCTTTGTAGCAGAGTTGTTGAAGAAACTCCCATCGATTGCATCCATCCTCGGGCACGATCTTCCATTGTGGACAATTTGACATCTAGTTCTGTAGCGATTTTCTTCACTCCTGAAGGAGGACTTTCGTCGCCAATGAATGCTTCTGAAACGATTCCATTCAAGCCTGCTGCAATGGACATAAGTGCCTCTGAGGGGCTAGGTGTCCAATCAGTTTTGAGTAATACACTCATGTTACCTTTTTGTTTTGAACGTGCCATTCCAACGGTGGGGAGTGCAGTAATTGCAGGCGCTGCTCCAATCGTTCGAACGTCAACAATTGCCCCTGCTAAGCCCAATTCTCCCGTCATTCGCAGTAACCTATCGATTTGATCCACATCATCCATCAAGAGTACAGGTGATTCAGCTCGAAGGAATCCAATTGCAATTGCTGCCATGGCATGGATTCCCGATTCATTTAGTGAAGGGAAAGAAGGGATATCGATTACCGCTCCACCTGCATCAGCTAATTCGTTTCGAAGAGAAAGATAGTTCCCTTCGTGTATTCTGAGAAAATCATTCTCTCTAGGAGAGGAATCGACAATACAGGGCTGTTCTTCTAATGATGAACCGGCTTTTGACGGACCTTTTAGTAAGGATGGAACCCAAATATTTCTCAGGTTTATTCCAGATGCTGCACCTGGCATTTTGATTTCACTTGTTAAATCAACTACTGACGAAGGAGGAAGCGCTGCTCCATGTGGACAAAGTCGCAAACCCTCAAACTTCCCCTTGGAAGAAATTTCAGGTGGCTCAGCTCCAACATGTTCTTCTGAATCGGCTTCAATAACAGTAGCATCCATTGTTACTTTGTTTAATCCGTGAGGTTCCAATAGATCGTTTATCTCAACTAATTCGTTTGCTTCGATGCCCCTACTTTGTGCTCCTGCTCCTACAGAACGAACCTTTCCGTCTACGATGATTTTACCGCCAATCATTCCTGCCCCTGCATCGTTTTCAACATTTGAAAGAGCTACAATGGTTCCATCAATCATTCCAGAGCCAATTCTATCCCCTACCATTCCACGGATAATAAGGAGGCCATCAGTCATTGATTCTCCCGAATCACTCCCTGCATCATCTCTTACGATTACTGTACCCCCAGACATTCCTAGAGCTACCCTATCTCCTGTTCCTTTCTCGATGATTGTTTTTCCATCCTCTTGGAAAGCAGCAGCCATGTCTCCTGTTTTCCCTTCAATTTGGAGCAATGCTCCTTGATTTGCACTTCCAACTAAATCTCCAAGATCACCTAGCAATCTCATTTTGAGTTTTGCAGGGAGGTGAGTCATCACTCCAGTTTCTCCCTTTTTCGGTCGTTCATCTCCATCTCGCCCCCATCCAATCTTTAGTGCCCGATCCAACTGAATGGCTTGGTCAAGCATCTTTGCTACGTCTCTAGTGAGTCGAACACTCTTCTGAGTGATGTCTGCCCGGGACTCCATTGGGGGTGCTCGGACGAGACCGTCCTTGACCCCTTCGCTTGGAATCCTCTCGGAATGGTTGATAGATGGCCCGCGGAGGAGCACCATCAGGAGAGGGGCGCATGACCATCAAGGTGGCCATTAATGGATTTGGAACAATAGGCAAGAGAGTAGCTGATGCAGTGGATGCACAAACGGATATGGAAATAGTTGGTGTAACCAAGACTGGTCCTTCATTTGGTTGTGATTTAGCAGTCAAGAAAGGATTCCCTCTATACTGCACATTCGATGATTCTTCAAAGATTTCAGCCTTTGCTGATGCAGGATATTCTTGTTCTGGGGGTTTGTCGGATTTACTTTCAGTTGCAGATGTGGTAGTAGATTGTTCACCCGGTAAGTTGGGGGCTGAAAATCTGGAGAAATACAAGAGAGCAGGAATTAAGTATATTTTTCAAGGGGGTGAAAAGCATGCTCTAACCGGACAGTCTTACACCTCTAGTGCTAATCATTCTGACAATATCGGTGTAGACGGGACCCGTGTAGTTTCGTGCAATACGACCGGTCTTTCTCGCACCCTAGTTCCTCTGTTCGATTATTGTGGGTCTTTGAAAGTTGAATGCACAATGATTCGTCGTGCAGCAGATCCCGGAGATTCTAAGAAGGGCCCAATAAATGCCATTGCTCCAGTACTAAAGGTGCCTAGTCATCATGGACCTGATGTGATGACTGTTAAGCCTGAGATTGAAATTAATTCGTTAGCTGTAGCAGTCCCGACAACAATTATGCATGTACATGCTATTGTTGCAGATCTGCCTTCCGGACATGGGCTTTCAACTGAATCGATTATTCAGATGTGGAAGGAGACTCCACGAGTAATAGTGATGAATGGAGTTAACAATAGAATCACCACAACTGCAGAGGTTATGGAAATGGCACGAGATATTGGAAGAAAATGGGGGGACTTACACGAAATCTTTGTTTGGGAAGATGGAATTAGTCTTCAAGGAGATCGATTGTATTATTTCCAAGCCATTCATCAAGAGAGTGATGTAATTCCAGAGAATGTTGATTGTATACGTGCATTGATGGGCACAGAAGAGGATTGGAAAGCAAGTGTTGCCAAGACTGACGCTGCAATCTCATCTTACTACGGTCTGTGAAGAATTTAGCACATTTTCATGCAACCATGAAAAGGGAGGGCATTGTATCGATGCTTATGCAAGTTCGCAGATGGAGTCTTTTCCTTGTTTTTCTTCTGCTTATTCCATTGCTTCCATTGGGCCATTCTGAAAATCTAGAAATGTCTGATGACAATCAGTTTTGGACATCTGATCAAGCTACAGATTATTGGGTAATTGGGGCCACCCCTTTCCTAGAATCTAGCTCCCTCCGTTCCACCAGTGGCTTACTACACCCTGTGTCTGGGGCTTTTGATCCATTGTTGAGTACCCCCTTACTCCCTAGTCCTTTACACGATGATCTTGATGTAATTAGAACAGGAATGTTGATCGTTCAGGATGTTGATGCCGATAGAACTGATTTGGAAGAGTGGTTAGGAATCCACGATTTTACTATCTTGGATGTAATTCCAGATGATGCGTTATTGATTCGACTTCCAACCGAACCCTCTCAGCTCGATGCTGCAATTTCATCTATTGCATCCAATGAAGGGATTCGTTGGTTTGGGAGTCAACATCCAGGTTGGAGAATCTCTCCTAATCTACCTACAACTGGTATCGTTGACGTCAATATCGTCCCTGCGCCTGACCTTGATGATTCTGAATTGATGATACTAGAATCATCACTTTTTTCATTGGGAGCAGATTTTGTTCGTTGTGACCCCTGGCTTTGCCAAGTCGAGAAAATCCCTTCGACAGCGTTGATTGAGATTTCTTTTTCAGGAGATGTTTTGTTTATCGAACCATCACCCCACTTAGTATTAGAGAATGTATATGCGAGATCAGTCACCAACATTGATGACGTAATTTCAACAAATCCTTCACTCACGGGGCAAGGGCAAGTTGTTGCCGTCTCAGATAGTGGCTTGGATCAAGATCATGGTGATTTCAATGGACGAATACGTGCAGTATACAATCAATATGGGCCAGATAATTCTGCAGCAGACATGCATAGCGGGCATGGAACACATGTCACTGCATCATTGTTAGGCGATGGTTCAGGAGATAGTAATGCTCGAGGGATGGCTCCAGACTCAACATTCCATTTCTATCAATTAGAATATGACCAGACTGGACAAATGGCAAGGTATGGTTCCTTGTTTGATATGTTTAGACATTCATGGCAGCAGAATGCAAGGATGCAGACTAACTCCTGGGGTTCAGAGAATCTTGGTGGTCAGTACAATTCAGATTCACGTTCAGCCGATTCATTCGCAGATCAATATGGCGACTTCCTAGTCCTCTTCGCTGCTGGAAATGAGGGCGGTTCGGGGTCTGGAACAATCAGCCCACCTTCTACTGCAAAGAATATTCTAACTATTGGTGCGTCAACTAGTGGTAGACCAGGAACTGCTGCTGCAGGGCAGGTCCCTACTTTTTCGTCAATTGGCCCTACATCAGATGGTCGAATTAAACCAGACTTGGTTTCTCCAGGTGTGCAGATTTGTTCTGCTAGAGCACAGGAAGCGCAGTATCCCATGGGGTCATCGTGTTCTTCTGCTCGACATACAGATGGTTCTACACCCTTGTATCAACAAATGGATGGAACTTCAATGGCGACTCCAGTAGCGGCTGGAAATGCACTTCTTGCTCGGCAATTCTTGACGGATGAGTTTGGAATTTCTACTCCACGTTCAGATTTATTGAAGGCCTTATTGGTTAATGGTGCTAAGGACATAGGTGCCAAGGATATTCCAAACATGGACGAAGGTTGGGGCCAAGTCGACCTAGAACAATCCCTCTACCCCAAGGATGGGATTATTCCTCTGAATACATTCATGGATTGGAATCAAACATTACAGCCAGGGTATTCATATGTTTATACATATGATTGGGACGCATCTCATGGCGTAGATATTACAATAGCATGGACTGATACTGCCGGTTCATCTAGTGCTTCACAATCATCTAAGAGATTGGTAAATGATCTTGATTTGACAGTAATAGCTCCTGATGGTTCCACATACAAAGGCAATGTTTTCTCTAACGGATACAGTACATCTGGAGGCGTCAGTGATGATTTAAACAATGTAGAACGGGTAAAATTGCCTCCTACTCCTAGTTTATCTGGAACTTGGGAGATTCGAGTACAACATACATCAGGTAGTTCCCAAGACTTTGCTATGGTTGCCACTTCAATCGGCACTGAGAATATAATTGCTGATTTAGCCGTATTTTCAGGTTCACTTTGGGTATCGGCAGACAACCCACTAGAGGGCGACGCAGTCGTAGTACGTGCCTCATGGCTTAATCAGGCTCCTGGGCCAGCGTCTGGATATGATATTTTAGTTGAGGATATTTCCACTAATCCTCCGACGGTTATTCTTCAAAGTAGTCGTGGTTCAATTCAAGGGGGCTCTGCGGATTCGATTACGACTCAGCATACTTTCTCTACAACCGGCGTACACACTCTTAGATTAACTCTTGATTCCACTTCGCAAGTTCCAGAGTTGAATGATGAAGTCAATGGGACAGACAACAATCAAATCACTTACGATGTAAACGTCACAGCTATTGGAGTTCGAATAATGCCTCATATGGAGAATGGAAATCTTCCTACTTCCCCTCAAGAATTATCCGAAGCCAGTTATCGATTAATTGACCCTAGTACTACCAAATCAGTTAATTTTGATCTTGATATTATGAATGAGGGGACAGCAACAATTGAAGCAGGAATGATTGTCACTCCAGTCCAATTTGTGCGCGAAGATGGGATTCTCGATGCACCAGCAGATGAATGGTCTAGGACACTTTCAGAATCTGGGCCGTGGACACTTGCTGAAGGGGGAGCAACAGGTTCAACTCGAACAATTTCATTGAATTTAGAGAATGAAGATGCTGATTTCGATCATCCGTATGGGGCGATTTTCGCTTTGCCTGGGACCCATATAGTTGATTTGACTATGTATGATCGTAATGCTCCGCTGGTATCTTACACGATTAGGTTGACAATTGATGTTGAGCGTGTAGAAGGTCTTGACACAGTTATTGCAGGCGATCAAGGAATAGCTGGCAAACCTGGTGAAACGGTAGGCTACACAATTACAGTACGCAATTCAGGAAATGGCCCCACAATCTACACTGTGGATTGTGAGAATGATTTGCGTTGGCCAATTGAATTGGGTAATGGAAATACCTCGTCTATTGAATTAGATCCACTTAACCGCCTTCAATTCATTGGATTGTCTGTACGTGTAATTATTCCTCAGGCATTTATGGGGGTTCCAGCTGCAGGTTCTTCGTCATCAGTTACCTGCACTATTTCATCAACGATTGATTCTTCAATCACTTCTACAGAAGTTTCAACAATTGGAGTTCTGGAGAGCAAAGCATATTCTGTAGATATTTACGAAGATGATGGGGCTCCAATTGGTCCGTCTGGTTTGGCTATTCAACGTGCAGTATTGAATGATGAAATTGTTAATACTACTATAGAGATTGAGAATATTGGCAACACTGCATTCGATGTTGATGTTACATTAAGCACAGGATTGGTTTCGTGGCCTGTTTGGTTGTATGTAGGTGGAATACAGGTATCGAACCCATATTCAATGAATCTTCAGCCAGGAATTATTTCTACACTACAAGTTCAGATGTCTGTCTCAGCTAATGCGGATAATTTCGATGTGAATGTTGTTACAATCAGGACATCACTCGAAGGTTCTATTCCAACAGTCAATCAAACTCAATTCATTGTTGAACAAAGAACCGATTTTGTACTTGAAGGCCCTGAATCTGGTTTGGTAGATGTTAGCCCAGGTTCCACATCTACATTCAACGTCACTATTCGAAATACTGGGAACGTGCCCATTGTTCTAAATTGGACATTCCCCTCACTCCCAGAGGGGTGGTCTATCGGTTTCTTATCTCTTTCACCTTATACTTTGATGATGAGTGAAGAAAGGACAGTCAAGATGGGACTGTCGGTCCCATTAGGTCTTGATGCTGGAATGTCTGCTACAGAGGTGGGCATACTTGTTAGAGGAGGGTTGAATTCAGAATCTCTTGATTTGACTCAATCTGTTCTTTTGGGAGTGAGTGTGTCTTCATTAGCAGTTCCAGTAGTAACTTTTGATGACAATCGATTCAATGATCTCCCTCGGAATACGCCTACTGAGTTGGTCATGAATTTGGCAAATGGAGGAAACCTCCCATTATCGGTTTCTATCGATTTAATTGCTCCTGAGGGTTGGACCTATGATTTTGACCAGGTAGCCGTATCAAATCTATTGCCGGGGGAGGAGGTTGATCTAATTCTAACCTTATCACCTTCAGATGATGCTTCATCAGGAGTTCAGAATTTCAATGTGATAACTACTGTAGATGGAGTTGAATCCCAGACAGGTGGCTTTGAGGCTACTGCTGCTGTATCTACATCCGGTGGAGGGGCCATAGGGCTCCTTGAATCGGCAGGAGTCCCCACATGGGCAGCAGGAATCTTAGTCATGCTGATTTTTGGGGGAATTCTGGTTGGTTTGTTTGTGATTAGAAATCGAGGTATATCTTCACTATCAGATGGCGAACGATTGATTCCAGCAGGGTCCTCGTTGAATGATGGCGATTACAATACTAGGTTTAAGGCGGCCATCGACACAGGGGTCGAAGCGACCTCGTTGGTTAGTGGAGGGGTTTCTCAAGATGAGATTAATGCCGCCCTGAATAGTGGGCTAGCCCCTCTACCGCCTCCTACGCCATCCGGCCTCCCTCCGGGGTACACTGAACAGACACCTGCAAGCCCCCCTCCCGATCTTCCACCAGGTCTTCCTCCGGGTTACCCCCCATCTGAATAATCCGTTCGACTTATCCCTAAGGCCCTGTTCAGGTGTGGTATGGATTCGAGTATTGTGCTGTTTGTGCCGGCCGGTGCAGGCAAAGGAACTCAGGCAGGACGTATTGTTCAAGCTACAGGAAAACCCCAGGTTTCAACTGGAGATATGCTACGTGCCGCTGTAGAAGAAGGAACCGATTTGGGGAGGGTTGCAAAGGGGCATATGGAATCAGGAGGTTTGGTTCCTGATGAGGTAATAATTGGCTTAATTCAAGAGAGGATCAATCAACCTGATGCAGAGGGTGGTCTTCTTTTTGATGGATTTCCGAGAACAATTCCTCAAGCAGAAGCACTAGAGAAAATTGCACCAGTTTCTATGGTGATTGCAATTCATGTAAATGATGATTCCATAATTGAACGAATATGTGGTAGATTTACGTGCGGGTCTTGTGGGGAAGTTTACCACGATACTTTCCGTCCATGCAAGGTAGAATCAGTTTGTGATTCATGTGGAAAGAGTGAATTCAAGCGCCGATCTGATGATTCAGAAGCGACAGTAAGGTCGCGTTTATCGGCATATCATTCACAGACATCTCCACTAGAATCATGGTATGAAGAACGAGGATTACTTCTTCGAATTGATGGAAATCACGGAATAGATGTTGTTGCTGCTTCAATTGCAAAACTCCTCGTCGAATAGAGATTCAGGGTGTTTTCATGAAACGGAGAAGTCGAAACCGAAGTCTCAGGGTCCAAAGGGCTGATGAAGCAATATCGCATCTGTCGTCAATATTAGTGGATATTCAAGTAGATAATGACATTAGAAACTCTGCAGCAAGAGACTTGTTTAGAACATGCACTAGGCACAATCGACCAATTCCTAATCATCTTAAAAACTGGATTTGTAGAGGTTGCAAAAAATTACTTATTCCCGGTGATACTGCTCAAGTTAGGGTTCGTGAAAAAGTTCGAATCACAACTTGCTTATCTTGTAAAAGGACAAAACGGCGTCCATTATTTTCGGGGGTGGGGAATTGAGAATTCCTGAATGGATAATTACTGCCTCTAAAGATCCTAGTTTGAAAGCTACAGTGCGACTTGGGAGGAATGGACTCACAGAATCAATAATTGAAGAAATTAGAATTCAATTATCAGCACGCTCCCTAGTCAAGATTCGTTTGAATAGGGGGTTTGCAATTGATTCTGAACAACGGGCAGAAATTTTCTCTATGCTTGAAGAACAAACCACCAGTACATTGGTATTTTCGAGAGGAAATGTGGCAGTTTTATGGCGCAAATCGTAATGTCGATTGTCTGAGTTGATGGATGAGTATTTGAATCGTCAAATGTGACCCTCAGTTATGCGGCTCCTTTCTCGAGGCAAATCGTTTTGGTTTCGGGCCATTCTTCTTCTATCTTCAATCGGTATATTCGCATTCCCCCCAGTAGTTCAAGCGGGTGGAGGTGGAGGTTTAGCAGGTCGACATTGGTATGTGGAACATATTTCGG
>JASLJW010000172.1 GCA_030747885.1 Candidatus Thalassarchaeaceae archaeon | reverse complement strand
TGCGAATTGCTATGTATGTCCTTAGCAGTCTCGGAGCGTGGACATGAGACGGGACCGCCAGTTCGGGCACGATTCCGGAGTCAGTGAAATCCTAGGTGTAACCATGCTATTAGCAATGGTCGTAGCAATAATGAGTGCAGTCGTGGTATTCCTACAACCCTTTGTTATCGATTTGAATGACCAGCGAGCATGGGCAGCAGGGGGGGTTACTGCAGAACAAATGAATGACCGAATTCTTGTTGTTGCAGGAATGCCGAACGGTACAGGTTTAGTTCACCAAACTGGCATTCCAGGTGGTAGTATTGATGTTCTATTCAATATTGAATCATGGACAATAGGCGCAGATATTTACGGAAATGATCGGGTCGAGGTATTTCGTAACGGATCAGGAATCGTAGTCAGTAGTGACAATCGAACCGCTGATAGCATTCAAATTTGGACAGATGGAGAGGAAGCAGGATTCTGGATGTCAGAAGTCTGGACCACCGTATGGCCAATTACAGAATGGAAAACACTAATCGATGATCCACTACCATATTGGTCAACATTCAGAGTAGATGTCCTGGATAGGAACGGAACTCCAATTCATCGGTGGATGGAAATAAATATCGATGGATTGCGCCTTAGTTCCCCCTTATCTGAAGGAACTTTTGAGATTGACTTGTCTAATGGAGCAATCATCGAAAAGTTTCCTGGCAAAAACCTAGCTATCGAGGCGTTTCCAAGACTTAGTCATCAAAGAACAATTGATGGAGGTCACGTAGTTCGATTTGTCCTATTGGATATTGATGTAGATAATGCTGCAACAAATCTCAATCAGAACCTAGATTTGACAAGTCGGGGTTCAGAAATGTTGTTTGAAGTTGATAATGCACGAAATCTAGTACTTGGAATGGATATTGGAGGAGATTCTACCGTTGAGCCTAGATATATTGATCACTGGACTTCAGAACATGAAATTCGAATTGCTACTGGTGATCTAGAAGGATACACAGGATTCGGACCTAAGGGGCCATTGAGTGGTGCTGAAGGGATGACGTTTCATTCTAATCCATCGAACTTCAACCTAGAAGTTCTTCTTCAGAAAGTAGAGGTGGTCCCCTGAGAAAGGAAATTCGAACTCATGAAGATGCTGTCTCAGCTGCAGTTGCTACAGTATTGCTATTCGCAATTGTCCTAAGTATTATTTCGGGAATGATGGCTATGATTGTTCCAACAATGGCAGAACTCCAAGGAGCGGTTGACCGTGAATCTATGGAGGGACAATTTTCCGACCTTGCTCAAGAAACAGTGCGCCTCTCTGAAACTGGGCTACCGGGAGATGTCGCTAAAATGACAATCAAACCCCATACTGGGGATATAGGGTGGAGTATTCGTAACGAAGGAACATGGTATACTGCTAGTCTGAAAGAAGATCAATCATTACGTTTGAATGGACTAAATGATCTTGATAGCGGTTTTCAGCATCGATATCCTAACGGCGAAGTTTCCTCACTTTGTCTCACAGATCTTAGAGCTCATTCAGAGGCAGTCAATGTACACGAATCACCTGCGCTAAATGGGACATTGTTCCTAACACCAATGTCCAATCTACAGCAGCCCCTCTCGGCTACCACTGTGAAAAATAATGGAGAAACATATCGACTAAACACGGGCGAAATAATGTCGTTTCCGTCCTCAAATGTGAATCCTGCAATTACAGAATCGTCCAACACAATGCGAGCTTTGTTTATCCAAGGAATTTCAGGGATGACTACGTATGCGCCCGACTCTCCGTCCCCCTACGGGGTGGGGAGGTCATGGACTATTCCCGTTCCAGCAGGTGATATGAAATTCATTCTTTATGGTGAAAACGCCTTTACTGCTACGATGACCAACAATTCAGGAATTATTGATTCAACTGCATCTATCACTAACACAACAACACCCTCTGGAAATTCAGGAAAGATAGCAACGGCAATCATGCAATCATCAGGGATTACTCCAGAAGTTGTTTCGATTTCCTCTACCGCAGATGCTAGACTGATTATAATGAGGGGAGGAACCCAATCTATGGGCACAACCTCAATCATGGATTGGACCGGGAGCACATTAGGAACCGAATTCCTTCTCCCAGCGGTAGAGGAAGATATCCTAATCCACAATCCAGGCACAGAATCCACCCCTGTACTTCTGAATGGTTTCTACCATAGTGTCGGTGCACGAGATAGTATCCGGCTATCATTAGGAGGAAATGGAGGATGGATTTCGTCTAATTCTCAAATAGAAGTTCATCTCGTAGAAGGTGGAAGCAGCAATAGCATTGTTGAGGGAATAGACATACTTCACCCCACAACTACGGGGCGGACAAGTGGGACTAGTTGGGCGAATATCATCAGTGGCACTACGGATCAAACAACTCTAGTATTCCATCGGCTAGGAATAGACTCAATTATTTCATATTTTGATAACATCGAACAAACAGACATTACTACGTTTAATCTGAACGAATCTAACCACTTCTCGTCCTTACAATGGAGTGCAAACGATGGAGGGAGAGTAGTAATTGATTCTGTAAGAGAAATAGGTGAAGGCGCAACTCCAATACGAACCTACATTTCTCACGGCACTTCTGGAATGACTGAAATTCGGGAACGTGGTGAAGAGCGTTGCATTGATTTCTCAGAACGAATCACTGGGTGGGTCCAAAATGATCTACCATGGCAAGATGTCTCTTACATGGCTGACGGGGGGATAATAGATTCATGGAAGAGCGGGGATCATCCAGCAGGGCTGCGGGTAGAATTACGGGGACCTACAGAAGAAGGGCCAAACTCTGCGATTGCGGTAGGTTGGTCAATCCCTCTTCCTAGAATGGATTACAGTTTCAGTTCCAGTGTATCGGGATTGGAACTAGGATGGAGAGGGGGATTTGTAGGAACAAATCATCCTGAATTTGAACCTCAGGCCATTATTACCCCCCCTAGT
>JASLJW010000171.1 GCA_030747885.1 Candidatus Thalassarchaeaceae archaeon | reverse complement strand
CATCAGCTTCTGCCCAACTTTTGCTGCACACTTTGACGATAAGAATCACTGATGAATCACGTTGTAACATTAATGTCAATGGTAATGATTGCTCTCCACCTCCATCGAGATAATATTCTACAATGAAATTTGAGTTTGATTTCGGAGCATTAATTTCTGAGATGATTACTTCTCCATCACCATGGGATTTAGTTATGAGAATATCGTAGTTTTCGCAATCTCCTGGTTGAGTATAACCAGTGTTGTCTAATAATTCAAGTACAATATTCCCTGAACTTTTTATCCCCACATCAACAGTAAAAGTCCTCCATACTGAGGTTCCTTCTTCGTTTGTAGGGGTTGGATCTTGTTCTATCCAAGCCCGAACACGAAGTTCTACTTCTTCTGCTACTGCAGTTAGTGGGACATTGATTGTTGCATATGTGCTGGTAGATTGACTTGGATTCAATCGAATATTTTGTATGACTTGTACCTCCCAATTCTCAGGTAATTGCCAATCTAATCTGCCACTAGATGTAGATGGATCAGCAATTAAAACATCTATTGGTACATTTCCAGTATTTTCTATCTCAATTGTTACTCCATCTTGATCTCCTTGTTCAATGGCGATTGTTGACTGCATTATTCTAAGATCCATTGTTCGATTGACTATTAGAGAGGCAGACACTGTGATGTCTGACGACATAGGTCCTTCTGTTGCTACTAATTGCGTTTGGCACATGGCTCCGTTTGAAAGTTGGTCACCGGTAGGGGCTTGGAAAATGGCTGTTAGACCCAGTGGCACATTTCCTATTACTATATCTTGAAGGGGCATTATTGCTTCAGTATTATTTTGGGTAAATCTGAACGAAGTAATCCATCCGTCACATCCTATTGTACTTGGATTAGACAAATCAACCTTCAACTGAGCCAAACCTGTTCCTTCACGAATTGCCACTTCTAGATTGATTTCTCCAGAGTCTCCTGGTTCAATTTCAATTTCTAATGATTCCCCTATTGTTCCCCGAATAATATGGAGACTAGGTGCTAATCTTCCAATGCACAGATTGTATACTGTTCCTCCAGAGAATGAACAATCCCCCTTTGCAGTGTACGATATTGTTGTTATCCCAGAGTCCGTGATAATAATCGAGGGCCGTTCACCTTCCAAAACCGACATTGTGGGTCTTGGTCCGTTTTTGTCTGAACCATCATTCTCTACATTAATTCGAATTGATTCGAAACTTCCCCCAGGGAAACTAGATGGGGCCACCAACGTTGCATGAAGAATCGCATCTTCTCCATTTGTAGAAACCGCATCTACCCAAGCAACATGTATTGCTCCATCTCCATCTATCTTTAGTTCAGCATTATGATCTGCCCAATCCTCCCCAATTGTACCACTCTCAATGACACTTACATTTGTAGGAACCAATGTTGTAAAAGAACCAAAATCTGTAGAATCTAGGCCCAAAGGTCTCCCGTTTTCAGTGCCTAAATCAGGGAGGTCAAACCGATTATGGAGAATTTCAGTAGGAAGTGAATCAAGAGTTGTATGTGTCCACCCATCAGTCCAAACCAAGTGAAGGTATCCATTATTGTCGAATGCAATTCTTGGGTGAGCACTCATTGCATCATTTTCGATTAAGGCAGTATCGTTTACTACGACGAGATTCCCCGTACTAGCAACTCCAATTCGTTCAACATAACGATCTTGATTCGAGTCGAAAACGGTTGCAGAGGATCCATTTACGAATGATGATCCGCTTGAAAGAAATGTCCATGGATCCAAGGCAGTCATCCAAATATCTCTGGTTCCAAGATTAGCAAGTTTAGAAATTTCATTCCATTGATTTTCAAGACCTCCATTGGTTTGCCGCCATTCGATTACATCGCTGGACATGTTTCGTGTTTGGCTTGTAGTGCCTGGGCAGGATCGACTCACTGTATTGACTCCACTATCTGGGCACCATGCGAGATCAAGCATATTGTCGAATACGTCATTTGGATTATTGACAGGGTATGCATACACTGGCGCTACAGTTGTCCCCCCATCTATACATCGTCTATGAGCCTCTTCAATGCTATTTTTATCGTTGTTATTTTGAGCTGGATCTCCCTGATACGGACCTTCCACACCAAATGGAATTACGACATGTGTTGCTCCTTCGTTCCAACGGTGATCACTTGATGTAGGTGGATTCGACTGTGCCCCCGTATTCCCATTTGCATCCATCCAAGACATACATGCCCACGTAGTACCAGGCCCCCAATCATCGCGTTCATCTAACCACCATGCTGTTGGTGGCTGTCCGTTGTAAATAGTATCTTGAAGCCTTCTAATTCCACCCGAATCATCAGTTGAGGACAATGGAGTACTCCTGCTACGTTGGTTTGTATTATACCCCTGGCAATTGTTTTGATTTGCTTGACTAGGAGTTTGGTCATGTAGTCCGTAAATCGTTTCCATTAGAAGTATGCCATTTGCTTCGGCCATATCTTTGAGACTAGGTAAAATTCCAGCATCATATGTTCCTCCGTACATTACTGAACAAACATCACTCCATTCTCCGTTAAGATATCCATTGGTTGGAGTTGGCATGACGAACACCATTTCTACAGACGATCCTCTAACATCATCCCATGCTACGATTACTCTGTCACCTTCATCGATTGCAATTGATGAATGTCCTTTCGATCCATAATTGGTGGTAAGGAGGGTATCCGAGATTAGTGCATCTGCATACGGAGTCATTCCACCGATAAATTGTGGGATAATAAGTTGTAACATTGTGTATCTGATTTGGTCAGTTCCGTGCAAAACTCCTGCTGGGTCATAATCGTCAGTCCATGAAAGATGAACCCCTCCTTTGGAATCAATTGCCATAGCAATATCTCTGAGATTATTTCTAGAAACTATTGATTGCGGGGCGATTATTTCAGTTAGTGTACCATTAACTGAATCTATCTCATAAAGTGCATAACGGAGGGCGCCGTTGTTTGCAGTGCCATCACTAATCACAGTGAAACCAAAATGGAGTTTGCATCTTTCTGCTCCTTCACATTCTTCTCCTACAACTTCTAGACTTTGGATTTGTCCAGAAGATTCCTGATGTATTACTACAATCGGGAGAGTTGTACCGTCAGGGTGATACAATTTTGCTCGAATAGTGTTTTCATTTTCCACGAAAGAGGATATTACCAAATCACTGCCCGCAGTTGCTAATCGAGTTGTTCTTACATCTGTTGTTGAATCAACCAATGCCCAAGGTTCTAGTCCGACATTTCCTTCAGCTGCTTGTGTTGTATTTGCCCCAAATGAAGCGATAGAAAGAAGGAAGAGGAGCGCAAGGAACAAGGAACGAAAACGTCCTTTCCCCTCAGTCATGTATGCTTGAAGATTGAGTTCCCTCTTGATAGTGTGCATTACTCGATTCTGAACATAGGTGAATTTCGATGACCAAGAAAAACTCGAGTGCCCTCAATCAGTATGTCGAAGAATGAGATTTCTCGCTGCCCATACTTCATCAACTCTCTTTACATCAGTATTATGCGGGGCATTTGTTAGAATTTCAGGATCCTCGCATAGGACTGCATGAAAATTATCTGCGAATCGATCTAATTCTTCCTTAGATTCTGTTTCTGTCGGTTCAATCATTAGACATTCTGGGACAATCATTGGAAAGTATAGGGTTGGAGCC
>JASLJW010000170.1 GCA_030747885.1 Candidatus Thalassarchaeaceae archaeon | reverse complement strand
AAGCATTGCCATTATTCCTCCAATACCTAGGAAGAAGAACCCTGCAAGGAAGTAGAGAGTTCCAATCTTTTTGTGGTCTGTACTTGTGAGCCATTCTGTAATCCATGGAGCGAAAGATTCCCAAGTGAATCCATCAGGATTTACTCGGTAGAATGTGTACAGAATAACTGCTCCAAGCAAGATTCCAGATACGATAATTAGTGTAGCTAGGACAACAAAAGGGTCTGCTGGTTCAAGCGGTTCTCCTGCAACACCTGAAGAAGGACCTGCAACGGAAACTGACATTGTATTCCATTTATCATCCGAACCCTGTGTTCCATCTCCATTAACTGAGTTTACGGCTAAATTAAATGTGGTTGAACCACTTTCGGGAGAAGTCCAATTTACAGTCCAAGATGTGAAATCATTACCGCTAATGATTGGCGAACCGCCAGCAGCTACTGCATCATCCACATCATCGTTATTTGCATCATCATCGATTCCGTTGTGTACTGCTTCCCCTGGATTTTCGATTCTTACCCATTCATCAACTGCTTCAAGAGTTCCTGAAGAAACAGCGAGATTGAATCCTCCTAAATTCATTGGATTAACATCAATTCCAGCCGGTCCTCCAGTGAATGATACGGTAAGTGTGTAAGTAGTACTAGCGTTGAACGTATTTGGGAGACCTGTAATAGATGGCGTCACTCCTGAATCAGGAACAGCTCCATGACAAATACATCCTTGTTCCGATTGTCCTGGAATACCTGCAGGTAACGAATCTGCTTCAGGTGCTAGATTTAGAGCAAGTCCAATGATAATGAAAATTGCAAATGTTTGGATGAAGGTTTTGCTTCTCATCATTTTCACCTCAACTATACACCGTTACTATGGCCGCCATGTAAGCATGAGCATCTCCACAATATTCTGTACAGAGAATGAGTGAAGATTCTCCACCCTCTCCACCACAGTTAGAGGATTCACATGTTGGAGCAATCCACATTGCAGTTTCTAATCCTGGAACAGTATCTTCCTTCACTCCGAATTTTACAAACCAAGGTGCATGGGTAACATCTTCAGATGTCATGTTTGCAAGATAATATTCTCCTTGTTTCAATTTCAATACTGGAACAGTTGTTCCATTAAGATCTTGATATTCGGAAGCGTCACAAATTTTAGCATCTAAATCTTTACAATCAAAAGTCCAGAACCATTGTTGCCCAGTAATTCCAATAGTATGGTAGCATTTGTCAGTTGTTTTATTTCCTTCAGAATTATATTCGCACTCTAGTCCATATATGCTGTTGGGATCATCTGGATCTGCCCATACTTCGTTAATTGGTTCCCATGAATAGTACGTCAGCCATACAATCAGAATAAACGGAATAATAGTCCATGCAAGTTCCAATTTAAGATCATCATTATGCTTTGGGAAAACGCCCACTTCAATACCGTCGGGACTTTCAAAACTATCTCCTTCATCTTTAGAACGGTAGACTAAGGAGTGATGGGCCAACCAAATAAAAGTGAGTGCACCTACAATGGCAGACCATAAAACATAGTGGTCCCACAAGTGGTCGAAAGTCGCACTGGCAATACTCATTCCGAGCCCCCGACCCTTTCGTTCAGACTCCCGTTGATAAGAGTTCGTGGATGTTTTAGAAATATAAGTACATCAAAATTTACAATATTTATTTCAATAAAATCCGACTAAATCGTAAATACTTCATCTCAAATAGGATTATTGATTCAGAATCCTTACGACCACAGGGAATGAAATATTCGCTTGCATATCATCTCTGATTCTTTCAATTTCTGTTACTCGGTTTGATAATTGTTGGTGAAGCGATCGAATCATCCCTCGTTTCATTCTCAGCCATCTCGGATCTAACGTCTCATCCCTTAGCAAACAATTCCATTCTGCCTTACGAATTTGTTCTTGTTCAGCCTCAATCCTGCTCATCCAAGCTTGATGAGAGTTTTCAGTCAGTTCAGTTAGCAGAGGCATCAACCTCGTCCTTTCCTGATTTAGTAGTGCAGTATGGATTCTAGTTCTTGCAGATTCAATGATTTCTTTTTCGTCATCAGTAAGTAGGGTTTGTGATGGCTGTAAATCACATTCTGACCATGGATTTTTGATTACTTCTTGTATTGGCTCTCCATTTTTATCCAATGCAAGCCATCTACGAATCTTCGATTCTCTTAAACCATGAATCCTCCATTCAACTGCAACAAAGAAATTAGTCATGGGAGGGATTCCTTCCATTGACCCATTTTCAGCAATTAATTGACATCCAGTAATTCCTTCTGCAAAGTCCCTCTTTATTGATTCAGAGGTTGCAATTTGAACAATTGGATGCCAAGGAGATAGGAAAACTAGATCACTTCGCTGTCGAGCCTCAGTTCGATGATATGTGGCTTCTATCCAGTGCGGTCCTGCAGTAGTAGTGAGTCGATTCAAAATCCTCTGCCAATTTGCACCACCTTTGCCCAAATTTATGCAAGCATCAATCATTTTTTCAGACATTTTAATCATTACAATTCCTGTAAGTTCACCGTAATGTTCTCCATCGTTTGAAGTAACCCAAGATTCGAGAATCGAACGAATCGAAGATGGATCTAACCCCAATCCTCTATCCATTATGTCTTGTCGAACTGATTGAACACCAGGGTCTTCACCAATGGCCATTCTTTCCTTTAATGCTGCTTCTTCTGCCCACGAATTCCTTGATTGCAATAAATCTTCAACATCATCATCTTTGTTTTCTCGATATGTTTCTAAATCAACAATTTGGAAACCAGTCGATGAATTGCTTCTAACTGCGTCCATCGAAATTTCACTTTCAGCGAGGACTTTCATTGCCTTTCCTAACATAGGATCAACCATTCCCAATGAAGATTCAAAAATGTGAATTCTATGCAATAGCCTTCCAAGAATAGCAGCATCAATTGTAC
>JASLJW010000169.1 GCA_030747885.1 Candidatus Thalassarchaeaceae archaeon | reverse complement strand
CCGCCGAGAGCGTCTATCTTTCTGGTTGGCTTGGAGGCGGAAGTGGTGGGGGTTCTGATATCCCCTCAGATCCGAGTAATACGGATTCAGACGGGGATGGAATGCCAGATGGTTGGGAGATATCTAATCGAAGATGGATTGGGACTGAATTTACAGGTGGAAATGATTGGACTCTTGATCCATTGAACCCTAACGATGCTGATGCTGATGCTGATGGGGATGGTCTTTCCAATCTTTGCGAATATAATTGGCAACAAACATTGGATTTTGTTCGAGAATCAGGTTTCCCATTACACGGGGAATCTGCAGAAGCAGCACAAAATTGGACAGCAGTTGACCCCAACAATATCGATTCTGATGGTGATACATTACCTGATGGATGGGAGGCCAGATATGCTTGTGTTTGGATTGCATCCAATGCAGGAATCAATCCAATGAATGGGTCAGATGCATTCAGTAATCCTGATGGCGATGGATATGATGTAAATCGAGATGGAGAAATTGGTGAAGATGAGGCATTCAACAACTGGATGGAGTACCATGTAGTGGATCGTATTCTTCTATCAAACGAAAGTGTAGATGGTATTCCCCACTTTTCAGAATTTGTTACGGCATTATACAATGATTCGTGGACATCTGGCCCAACAGTTTCATTCGGAGAACGAGCATCATCACTTGTCGAAGATTTAGTTCCGGTAGATGTTGATTCAGATCGAGGTTCATCCGACCCTCTTTCTTCAGATAGCGATGGAGATGGAATGCCTGACGGTTGGGAGATTTGGTTTTCTAGATGGGATTCCTTTGATGAAAAGTGGACCCTGAATCCTGTTAATGGGGCAGATGCCCCTGATGACCCTGATGGAGATGGAATGACCAACTGGGAGGAATATGGTTCGATTAGAAATCAGGATAACGAGGTTAGTACTATTGTTTCAGTACCTCAATTCTATCTTTTTGTCTCTGGAGGCGTAGGAACCCCTCAACCCTGGAGTAGTGCAGGAGGAAATGTTTCATTCGGATCTTTCTTGACTTCTGAACAATATAATCTGACTGGACCTACCACTGATCCTAACAATCCAGACACAGATGGTGATGGGATGTTAGATGGGATTGAATTACTGTTTACATCTTGGAATGAGACAAATGAGGAGTGGACTCTCAACCCCCTTATTTCAGGGGATGGGGGCTATGATGGTGACCAAGATGCAGTTACAGATCGTGAAGAACTCAATCTAACTGTAGCTAATCCAATGAACGGTGGTTTGGCTCCGCCCGACGCACCTAAGATGTGGGTGGAAGCCGAATCATTGGATCCAAATGAAGCAACTAGCAGAATATACAGAATATTGTTTGGCAAAGAAGGTCGTGCTTCCATTGCAATCGCTCAATATGATGTTTGGCAGGACACCGGTTTTGCTCCTCCATTATTGGCAACTCTGCTAGGTGTTTCTGATCCAAATGATGAAGATACTGATAGAGACGGAATGTTAGATGGATACGAATATTGGTTCACAGAGTGGGATCTTGATGCAAATAGATGGACAATGAATCCACTAACTGATACCGATATCAATGCCGATTCTGACAATGATTCTTTTGATTGTGATGGCGATGGATTAATTGATTCTGAGGAGGTATTTACTAATCTTAGAGAATATGAATCAAGGAGTTATGGGAAATATTCTCAAATCAATAATATCGATTCAGGAGTTACTCTACGTACCTTTGCACAGGATTCCATTGATGCGATGATGCAAGAACAGGGATTATCTGCAGCAGATGCCCAGTCTCAGTTGTATGAGGATTTCCGCTCTAAAGATGTAAAATCAAGCGAGCGTGTAATTCGAATTAATTCTGCATATTCTGATAATTTCAATTTGAGCCTTCTTGGCATTTCAGATCCTACACATCCAGACTCTGATGGAGATGGGCTTTCAGATGGTTGGGAATTCTGTTATGCATTATATCGGAATACACAACCAGTGAATGCATATCGTTGGACTACAAATCCAGTCAATCCATTGGATGTCAATTACGACGCCGATGAGGATGGTTGGTTTGATCGCTCTAGTAGTAAGCCAGTAGCCGAACAAGGCACATGGGATCAAAGGATATTTGCCCCCGGCCCAATAGAACATCAGATTTCTCCTGGAAATTCCTACCTTTGGTTCACTAATTGGATGGAACACGACAATGGTACAAATCCAATTCTGTCTGATTCTGATGGTGATTCTAGAGTCAAGGTTTTCAAGACGGTTGATGGAGTAACTACATACGAATCTGATTGGAATTTTACTGATGGTCGTGAAGTGTTCAAGTATGGCACTAATCCAAAGGATAACGATACAGATGGGGACATGATTCCTGATTGGTATGAATATGCAAAGGGGTGGAACGAAACCAATGATAATTGGACTTCTTACCGCCAAATAAAGGTCATTTGGCAAGAAATAGGTCAAGATAATTGGAAGCCTCTGAATGTGATTCCGGGTGGCCCAGGTGACAATGTTTCCATTCAACGAGCTTTGTTAGATTGGACATGGGTCACGATGGATCCTACTGATCCAAATGATGCCACTGATGACCCTGATAATGACGGTGGATGGGATTGTGGTGGTGCAGTTTGTGTTTACATTAGATACAATAATTTCCAAGAATACTTTGGGATTACGAATGCTAGTCTTTCCAATGCAAATCTTGTTCGTCAGACGCCATTATTGGATTGCGATGGTTCACCAATAGAGGAAGGGTGGCAGTTCAGAGAATATCTCCTTGGACTTTGTTTGCAGAATCCTACAAACATAAATTACATGAGGATGAACAAAGTCAACAATTCTGATCTTCTTTATGCTCATATTGTTGATGATATGGATTTAGACTATCTTCAACAGAGTCCAGAGGACAATGTGAATATTGTTTGGGGCCAATGGACTGATTCTTGGAATCGGACATTTGGAGATGAGGATCATCTCCCCAATATTGGAAATGGTGAGTTTGTATGGGGTTGGTATAACATAGACATTGATGGCGATCAGATTGCAGATGGAACAGATCCATTTGATTATGACACTGATGGAGATTGGTTGAATGATTATTTCGAAATTGAAGACGACCTTCTTGATGGTATTCGAGGAAATGGCGGTTCGCCGATTAGATACGATGATAGAGCAACATCCTAATCTGACCATTCGTGGTCATGTTCAAAGGCGGTTGCTTCACTACAGGCATCATGAGCGGCAGCGTTTCGTCATCTTCTGTCGGGCGCTCAAGCCCTCTATTGCTCGTCTTCCTTCTACTGGTATCCTCTCTTGTACCTCTAATTTCTAGCGTTCACGAAGTTGAAGCAAATCCAACAGGGCGCCATATTTACACATTTTCTGATGGCACCAGTAGTGCAATTGCTCTTGCCTCACCAGGTTCTCCTGCTCGGAATATAATGGTGAGTTTACCGAAGGGTGCCGAAGTATTGGATGCTGAAATTACCCTTTCAGGTGCTTCATCTACCGGTTGGAATCAGGTGACTTCCGTTAATCGAGCAGATTGGATGGATGGCGAATCTAATTCAGTCGATTCTCGTTCTGATGAGTTATCACTCGGATTTTCTAATCCTGATTTGGATTTTATTCCTTACGAAATTGATTCAACTTCTTCTTCTGGTAATGCTTGGTACGATGATGCCTCATTTTCTATTCGTCAGCCTCATTCTAGTAATGCTTCTGAGGGCCGTTTCACCCAACAACGTTCCTTTGCAGCTTCTTCTGTAGGCACTTATTCAGGAGCTATATTCAAACATCGAGATTGGCTTGTAGCATCAGACCTTAGATCGTCCACATTTGGAGGAATGTTGCGCCTTTTGCATGCTAACAACGGCACTCAAGTGCAAGGGGCAGCAATGAACAATGGCATGATTTCGATAGATACTGATGGTTGTTCCATTCCATCCCTTCCATATACGTGGTCTGGCTATGGGATTCGAGATTGGGCAATTACGGATGATGAACGTGCATTTGGCCTTCTGACCACTTACTATTCTTCCACATCATCTCAATATCATCGAATAATTGAATTTGATATTCGTTATATTTCTGAATGGAAGTGTCTAGGAGTTCACGATCCTTCTTCCAATAATCATGGTGATTATAGTGGCATTTCATACGATCGCAGTCGAGATGTCGTTTGGGTAAATCATAATCTTTTGAATCGAGTGGTTGCGTATCACCCTGAAGATGGTGGATTTGATAGAAATGCAACTCTGTATTACAGTTATTTCATGAGCAGCGGAACTCCTAGGGGAATGGTCGTTAATGGTTCATATGTCTATTTCAGAACATATTCAACATGGCAACAAGATCGTTTGGAT
>JASLJW010000168.1 GCA_030747885.1 Candidatus Thalassarchaeaceae archaeon | reverse complement strand
CGAGAATAGACTGTTAAGAGCGATTCGGACGAACTGTCAAGGATTAGCACCTATTCGGAGTTTCATGGAAACATCATGTGGGGTGGTTCTTGCAAATGGAGATCTTATCCTTTTGCTTCGTTACCCACAAGGACATTGGGGATTTCCTAAAGGACATGTTGAAGATGGTGATTTAGACCACCAAGCTACTGCTATCCGTGAATTAGAAGAAGAGACTGGAATTACTGAAGTGTCCATTATTGGAACTTGGTATGCAACTACTTCGTATACCTACTCACGGCGGGGGAATGAACGAGAGAAACAAGTTCATTGGTTTCCTGCAAAAACAAATTCAATGGATGTTCAACTCTCAGATGAACATACAGATCACATTTGGATTGATGTGAATGATGCTGAAGATATGATTACTTTTCCAGCCGAAGTAGAAGTCCTTCAAAAAGCAAGAAAATTTCTACAAATTTAATCATCACGGGATGAAAGAGGTTCCCAAAGAACTTCTTCTTCACCCAATGTAAACGAAGAATGTCGACATGCTACAAACAACCAGTCTGAAAGGCGATTTAGGTATGCAAGCACTGCTGGCCTGACTGCGCCTTCTCCTTCGTTTTGTACCAATCTAACAGCACATCTTTCTGCTCTTCGAGCAATGGTTCTTGCTACATGTAATGCCACAATTACAGGAGATCCTGAAGGAAGAATAAATGAGTCGAGGGGCGGTGTATTCTCAGTCCAATAATTCATCTCAGAAACTAGACGATCTGCATGTTTCATACCAATCAACACCATCTCTTTTGGGAGGGTTTCAGGATTTCCAGCACATTCTCCACCTACATCGAACAATTCCTGTTGAAGAAGAGATAATTTGGGTTCAAGATCAGATTCAAGGCGAATTGCGGTGACTCGTATTCCCCCATCTGCTGCTTCCTTTGGTAGGCGTGTTAATTCCATTCTTACCCACCCAATAGATGAATTCAACTCATCTATAGTTCCAAACAATTCTACACGTTCTATTGACTTTGGAACTCGTTCACCAGTCAATAGACTGGTTTCACCTCCATCGCCGGCACCGGTGTGAACTTTTGTGATGCGAACCATCGTCTCTCAAAGCTTACACATATTCGGCGGCTCTTGAATCCGTTTGATGTTCATTATTAGATAATATTCGAATAGATGTGCGTCGAATTGCATAAATTAACAACAGTGACCAAAGAATAATTTCCACTATAGCAATAGCCCAAGCATATGGGCCAAATGCGTCAAACAACACGTTCGCATCGAGGGGGGTACCATATGTTCCCATCCAATATGCCTGAACAAGGAGGTTGGCTCCAAACCATGTTGAAAGTATCCAAAAAAGTATGTTTCCCTTACCCCATGCAGATTTTGGAATGTCCCAAACCATGTTATTATTTACACTTGGTAGGTTATCAAACCGTGTGTTTCCTGCATCCAAAAACCTGTTATTCTTCACTAAAATGAAGGTTTTCGACTATATTCAATCTACTATTAATTGCTTCAATCCAAGAGGGATCTACTGCGTCCCATCCTCCAAAACGATCTAGGCGTTTCAAGTGTATTTCGTATTGTTCTTTGTTCTCAGAGGAACGGTGAATCAAAGCTAATGCAGCGTGAGCCATTGCACTCATAGCAGGGTCTTCCATATCCCAGGAACGTTCGAAATGGGCTGTTGCTCCACGTGGGCCATGAATCAAACCTCTATCCAATTGACGAAGGCCGGATTTAGACCAGGTGATTCCTTGGATCCCTACAACAAGGCCTCTGAAAAGAAGATAAATTTCCAATAACACAAAGATTGATGCAATTACAAAATTACCAATCTGTTCAGTTGATGTTTGTTCAGTCCAACCATTGGTAACTAAACCAAACAAACCTGAAACAAGAAGAATTCCTGCAAACGGTGCTACGATTACATCGCGTTGAGTTCTGCCCATATGGTATCCTCCAATAATTGTGAACCACCCACCCAAAATAATTGCCAATGTTGGGGGAACTGATGGTGAAGTTGGTCTTGGTGAACTAAGTGCAATGAATAGAATGAAGGCAGTGAACAAAAAAAGTGATGCTGCTAAATTTCCATGTTCAGGAAATGGTTGATGACGTGCATACCAAAACAATGCTACTGAAACCAATCCAAATAATCCTGCCCAAAATAACATTTCATCACCTAATTTCAATCAGAATTGGGAGTTCCATCGTCCCCTCTCCAACCTGGTTTCCAAAACTCAATATCATCAAGCCATCTTAGCCATTCTTCAGATGTTGCTCTCAATAACCTAAATGCTCGTCGATCTAATCCCTTGAATAAATCATCACTAATTTCTCCCCTCTGATGTGCATCGGTCCATTCAATCTGCATTTCACGTACTAGAGCTTGGCCTGCTGCTGGATTTTGATACTCTCTCTCACAGGTCTCTTGCAGTTCAATCAACCACATTCGTGAACCTTTGATGTGTGGATTATCAACAAATCCGTCTGAGCGTTTCCTAGAGAAGGGCCACCAAGACATAATTGGGCCTCACAGGCAAGGCCTTTGAACCCTAAGATGGGTCGAATGGGTCAATAACAATCAATATTTCAAAGAGAATGTGGCACGTATCAATGTACATCTTCATGGAAAAGCCAGAGAAGGTGCATACACCACACTCATCGAAACATATTCCACAAGATTGAGTGGGAGAGGAGTAAATCTAATTCGACATTCTGGAAAATTGAAATTGAATGAATATTTTTCAAAATTGGAAAAGGAAGTTGCTGGCGGGAAACTAATTCTATTGGATGAAAATGGACCTTCAATAACTACTGAAAGATTCGTAAAAAGGTGGAATGAATGGAGGGGGGGTTCTGAAACTATTCATCTTGCAATTGGTCCAGTCGATGGATGGGGTGAGAATCCAGAAATAATGCATGAAAAATTAAGCCTCGGACCACTAACAATGACTTATGAAATGGCAGCAGTAGTTTTACTAGAGCAACTTTATCGATCCTCTGAAATCGAAAGAGGGAGCAGTTATCATCGTAAATGAAAAATTGATGATTAATTGGTGTAGTTAATCCAAAGTTATGATGAGAATTCAATAACCCCCAATGGACGAGTTCAAAATACCTGTGAGTGGCCCTTCGACATTCGGTCGAAGGAGGACCGCAATGGGGGTGAACACATGGCAAGACGCGCGACTAGCACAATGAAGCAAGCCAGTATTAGC
>JASLJW010000167.1 GCA_030747885.1 Candidatus Thalassarchaeaceae archaeon | reverse complement strand
ATCGAACCCTTCGAAAAGCCGTTCCATTTCATCTACAGTGCTAATGCTAACTCCGGATTCACAGACCTTCCCGAAAATATCCAATCGTTCGTTGGGGTCTCGGCCATAGAGTGATGGGGAATCAAATGCAGTGGAGAGTCTGCTAAATGGTTGGTCGGTGCAAAGGAAATGGAAACGTTTGTTTGTTCGCTCTGAACTTCCTTCTCCTGCGAACATTCTAACTGGCAACTCATCCTTTCTTTTGAATGGGAAAACCCCTCCAGTAAAAGGAAATGACCCTGGCCTATTCTCTTTTGCAATCCATTTATACAAATCTCCACGATCGTTTGTTTCTGGTAATGCAACTTTAGGCATTTCAATTCCAGATAGTGTTGTCGATGTAGTATTCACGGGAATTTCTTTACCTCTGACTGTATAGGATGCTTGCCCAGTTCGGTACGCTTCTGAATATTCATCAAAATCGTCTAATAAATCCCAAATGCTTTCAGGAATTTCTTTTCTTATATTCTCAGATTCGTCTGCTAAATCTTGAGCCGCATCTATTTTCCCACAATCTCGCATTCGTTCAGAAGCGGAAGTAAGTTGTTGGAAGAGGCGCACCTTCTTTGCAACTTCTTCAGCATTGGCGTGATATTCGCGTATTGTTGATGCCACTTCAGCCAAATACCCTTGACGTTCGGGAGGAATGGGGGTACTTCTCTTTGGAAGCCCATCATTTCCTAATTTCGGCTCACTGGCCACAAGATTTGTATTTAATTTCCCATTAAGAAGTCCAACCAACCTATGCCATAATTGGTCTACTCCTGCATCAGCGAATTGTGATGCAATTGTTGGAACTACAGGCAAGCTTTCATCCGATGCCTCCCATGATTCATGGTTTCTTTTGACTTGTTTTCTGATTTCAGCTAATGCATCTTCAGCCCCTGGGCGATCGAATTTGTTTAGGACGACCAAGTCTGCGAAATCCAATGCTGCCAATTTTTCTAATTGTGAGGGGGCTCCATATTCTCTTGTAGTAACATACATTGAGATGTCCGCAACTTCTGTAATTGCATCATCTCCTTGTCCAATACCACTAGTTTCGCATAAGATGATGTCGAATCCAACTGCTCTGCAGACTTCTATGGCTCTGCCAATACAGTCAGTCAATTCTCGCCCACTTTCCCTACTGGCAAATGAACGCATAAACAGATGTTCATTTGCTAGTGAATTCATTCTGATACGGTCACCCAGTAACGCTCCACCAGTTTTCTTTCGAGTAGGGTCAGTTGCTAAGAGTGCAACTTTGAGGCCGGGGTTATCCCGTTGAATTCTAAGCATTAATTCGTCGGTAAGACTTGATTTCCCCGCTCCACCTGTTCCAGTTAATCCGATAACGGGGCAACCTTCTTCTTCACTTCTAGATCTACATTCTTGTAACTTTTTTCGAAATAGGCCTTCGTCGCCGTTTTCTGCAAGAGTCAGTAATTTGGCAACAGAACCATGGTCCATAGCGTCAATTGGCCCAGAGAGTTTTGAGAAACGTTCAGGATTTAAGAGATCAATATTCGCTGCAGTTTCCATTGCATTTTCTACCATTCCTACAAGGCCCATGTTCCTGCCATCATCAGGCGAATATATTCTGGCGATTTCAGAATCTCTTAGTTCTCTGATTTCGTTGGGAAGGATTGT
>JASLJW010000166.1 GCA_030747885.1 Candidatus Thalassarchaeaceae archaeon | reverse complement strand
AACGCACCAGTGTCGAGAACCCTCGCTGCGCCGACCATGAGGGGGCACGGGCTCACTTCCCTCTTGATACATCCGGCCGAAGTAGGTGGCATGGCCACATCAAATTCATTGCTAACACCGTTACCCGACCAACATGGGTTTGCTCAGCATGTTCGACCCAGTGGTACAATTTCTCGATGGTTTTGGGCTAATTGGATTGTCTATTCTATTATTCAGTGAGGCAATCATCAATCCTATTCCTCCTGAAACTCTTTTCTGGCCGATGTTGATAGCAGATGGAACATTTTACGGGAGTTTTGTCTTAACAATCGTCGCAACATCCTCCTCAGTACTTGGTGCAATTTTTGGCTATTGGATTGGGGTTCGAGGAGGTAGGCCTTTGATCGAACGTTTCGCTTCACAAAACACAGTTCGACGCCTAGAAGTATTGACGGAGAGATATGGAGCTGGGGGGATATTCATTGCAGCAGTCTCTCCAATCCCCTACAAGGTATTTGGATGGCTTGCAGGAATGGGAAAAATGGACTTACGTCTTTTTATTGGCGCAGGGATATTAGGTAGAGGCGTTCGATTTGGAGTTCCAGCAATGGCCATTGGAGTGTATGGTGAAGAAATTCTAGGAGCTTTGAATATCTGGACATTTTCTGCAATTGCCATCATCGGAACAATTGTCGTAATTCCACTTTTCCGATGGTGGGAAGGCCTGCTAGATGAGAATGATAATGCAAATCTATCCGATTGATTCTTGTGCATGACCTCTCTCGGCGACTTATCGCTCGTGTAGTGTAGTTCGGTCCATCATTGCGGGTTTTCATCCCGTCGACCCGGGTTCAAATCCCGGCACGAGCATCTGTTACACCTAACGAAATCAACTGTTCAAATCATGGACGACGGAGTTCAAACCACACCGGATAGTGGTCGGAAACATTTCCACCACTCATTTCTCGATCTATTCCCCACCATCCAGTGTAGGACATCGATACATCCTCGTCCAAAACAATTCGGTCATAAGCACATCTTGTTGATGAGACTGTTGTATCAGCATCATCAGGAACTATCCACGTATGGTTCTCATTTCTAATAGACAGAGCATCTAATTCATGGAGGGCTGCATAATCACAATCTGCATTGAAATCACCCAACATTATCAAATTAGATTCAAGAGGTATTGTAGCGGAAAGATTTCCCAATGCACTCAATTCATCTAATGCAGTTGATGGAGAGGTATGGATTGTAATAATTGTGAATTTAAAATCAGTAGATTCCCCTTCATTTGTGATTGCTGTGAACTCAGTAATGAATGGTTCTCTTTGGAATTCGTCCAATGCAGAATCGTTGTATAGAGAACCATTTTCTGTGGGCATAACGACGGTGTTGCGATAGTAGATCGCATACTGTTCTTGGCCCCCGATGTCGTCTTCTTGTTGCCCACTCCTTTCTGAAAGTTGCATATCCCATTCCATCGATGAACCATTTCGGAGTTCGCCTAAGAATTGGTAGGGGACCTGTTGATCAATGTCCTTGATTTCTTGAACCGAAACCATATCATATCTATCGAAAATAGTTACTAATTCAGCAACAACATCTTCCTTGCCCATTTTTGTCTTGCCGAAGATTTTGATATTGAAGGTAGCAATGCGAATCGAATCTTCCCTAGCCACTTCCTCTAATGGTTCCACAGAACGGTCAATATACACTACTTCAGGGTCAGGGGGTTCCTCGATGAAAACAGTATATCCTAAATGTCCAAACAAGAGGATGTTCAGGATGATTGATGCAACTATGAATGGCATCGGCTGCTGAGACATAACCTTCCTCACAACATTCATCTTATTTTGATTTCCAGTAAATGAATAAGAGTAAACGACAAAAAAAACAAAATTGGGAAGATACCAGAATCTTATCCAAACTCATCTATTTCGAAGATAATCATCTCCATACCAATTCCATTGTTCCATTGTCCAACCTGGTGGTAATCCCTCCGGAGGCAATGGAGGTGATTGGCGAGGGATCGAAGGAACGGAAGGAGAAGATATGGTGGAACTTCTCCTCTTCAGCACAACAACAAGAATAGTGGAGAGGATTCCAGTTACTAGTATGAATCCAACAACTCCCAATATCATTATCGTCGAGGGCCCAGATGGCTCAAGATAACGTTCAGCATCCATAGGATAGGAATCACCTGAATCGGACCAACCATCCCCATCAGAATCAGGGCAACCCACCAAGTCAGAAGAAGAAGTACCAGGTTGATCCGGACAATCATCTGTCTCTTCAAACCCAGTTTGATCAGGGTGATTATCACCATCAGAATCTGACCAGAAACGTGAATCATCTACGAATGAATCTAAGCCATCATCCCAACCATCTCCATCAGAATCAGGGCATCCACGTCTTTCTTGTGAAGATGTGCCATAAAGGCCAATGCAATCATCAGGAAGGTTTCCTAATGGAGAATCTCCAAATCCATCCTGATCATCATCTAGATGTTGAGTGGAGTCATTCGGAAGGGCATCAAATGCATCCGACCAACCATCTCCATCAATATCAGAACACCCGTATCGATCCTCGGTTGAAGTACCAAATTCATCAGGACAAGAATCAGGATGGTATCCGATTTCAGAGTCTCCATATCCATCTTCATCCCTGTCTGCGTGTTGAGTCAAATCATTAGGAAAGGCGTCTGCTCCATCTGATTCGCTCCAAGACATATCCGAATCCGACCAGCCGTCACTATCTGTATCTAAACAACCTCTTCTGTCTTCAGTTGAAATTCCAGCTAATGTGCGACAATTATCTCCCTGGAAACCAGATGCTTCATCACCAAAACCATCACCGTCTGTATCCATCCATTGTGTAGGTTCGTTAGGAAATTCATCAATGGAATCAGCATATCCATCTCCATCTTGATCGGTACACCCAATCATCGAGCCCAAATTACTGGTGCCTGAAACAAAACGACAATTGTCGATAGAATCCTCGAACCCATCATTATCATCATCAACATCTTCACCATCATCCTCACAACCATCTCGATCGGCATCATTCGCCCAAATGGAAAAGAAGGAAGGAGGACTAGTTGGACATAAATCAGAACCTGCTGATGAAACTGTACAAATTACATCTGAGATTTCATCATCACAAATTCGGTCATCATCATCATCTAAATCTTCACCCTCGTCGCGGCATCCATCTTGATCAAAGTCTGAAATCGAATTAGAATTCCAATTCAAATCACCAGTTGAACATTTATCTAAATTATCTTCAACCCCATCATTATCATCATCAATATCCTCTTCTGATGCATCATAACAGCCATCATTATCGTGATCAGTATTTTGATTAGAAGACCAACCTTGATCCCCGAATTGGCAATCATCGCCTGAATCAAGAACACCATCATTGTCGTCATCTGAATCGCAGACATCTCCAGAATCATCTTCATCAAAATTTTCTTGGAGTGGATTAGCAGAAGCAGGACAATTATCTTCTCCATCCCAAATACCATCTCCATCAACATCTGACTGAGGATCAAT
>JASLJW010000165.1 GCA_030747885.1 Candidatus Thalassarchaeaceae archaeon | reverse complement strand
CTCGCCAAAAAGGATGGCTTTGCCAGGTGCATCTGCGCGCCTCATCGCTCTCCGCTTGGGTACTTCGCCAATATCCATTACTAATTTCAGAGAAATTGCGAAAATAGAAAGATGGTGACATTCAAGGGCAATATGCTAGTGGATTGGATTGGGTGAGGATGAGATGAGTGAAGATGTAGACTTCGATGTAATCATCATCGGTTGCGGAATGGCTGGAATGTCTTGTGCGGCTCAACTACTCAAAGAAGGCATTGAAGGTGACCGGATTTTGGTTGTAGATCGAGGTGAACCAGTTGGAGCAAAGAACATGTCTGGTGGGATCTTATGGGGCCGTGAACTCGATGAACTGGAAGACATTTTTCCAAATTGGGAAATGGACAATCCTGGAATTGAAAGATACATCAACCACAAGAAAATTGGATTCCTTTCGTCAGAAGATGCCTTCATTTTGGAAGGTAAATTTGCATCATGGGATGGAATTGGAGAAACTAAGGAACCCTCTATGAGAACAGGGTGGAGCGTGCTTCGTGCTAAAACAGATTCATGGTTCGCTGAAAAATTAGAAGAAGCAGGCGTTTTCATAATGCCAGGAATCAAAATCGATCAATTGCATATCGACGGCCTAGATCATTCTTCATATGACCCTCAAGACTTGACCACTCCTTCTGAAGACAGCGGGAAAGGCAAATCACAGAAATGGAAAATAGATAATGCGGATTCTGAAATCATAGACGCAATTAGGAAAGGCAGGATTAGCGGCATAGTACAAGATGGAGAAATAATGACCAGCAACGTTGTGGTGATTGCAGAAGGAAGCAATTCAGTACTAACAAGAGCTTATGCATTTGACTCAATGATACATTCTCAGGACAAACATGGAATGCTTCTAGGAGTAAAGGAAGTAATACACTTGGGTGAAGATGTTATCAACAATAGATTCGGATGTTTTCCTGGCGACGAAGAAAGACCACCTAGTGGACTTGCAATGGAGGGAGCATTAGCTATCTACGATGATATGGCCAATAAGGCATGGGAAGAATATCCTGATTCTGCAGGAATGATCCCTCGAGCGGGAGGATGGTTATACACGAACAAAGATACTCTTTCAATAGGGGTAGTGATTCAACTTGATAGCCTTCCCCAGGGGATTCATACTTACGATATGCTGGCTGCATACAAGGCACATCCAGCGATTTCACCACTACTTGAAGGAGGAGAAGTTGTTGAATACGGAGGGCATCTTGTTCCAGAATATGGACTTGACCGAATGCCAAACAAATTGGTAAGAGATGGAGCCGTAATAATTGGAGATGCCGCAGGACTTGTTTACTCAAATGGAGCAGTTATTCAAGGACAGAACTATTCGATTCACTCTGGTAAATTAGCTGCAAAAGTCATCGCAAAATGTTTGACTAAGGGAGATTGTAGCGCCTCAGCATTAGGGCAATACAAGAAAGACCTTGATGCGTCATACGTTATGAGAGATTTGAAGCGATTCAAAACTACAGCCAAGTTCCTTTCTGATGATGCGAATTATACTTGGGTGCCTAAGTTCATGGGTACAATGTTCAATAGAGTAGTCAGAGAAATCGGAGAGGAAAAAATTTCTGTGGAAAAACAAGCATTGCGCCTGAGGAAAGAAATGAGACGGTCTGACCGAAAAACAAAGAAAGGAATGGGATTGTTTAATCTCATAAGATTAGGATTGATGGGAAGGAAGTTGTGAGGTGAAAAAATGAGCAACAAAACAAAACTAGGATTATTTGAATACGATGTGAAAAATGGACTTGGGTTAATCGGCTATAATATAGATGAACACGAACACGCCCATATCGTGGTTGAAACTTCAAAATGCAATGACTGCACTCACATGATGTGCGTCTGGGGTTGCCCCGCTCAATGTTACAACTTCCGAGACCAAGGGCTGGATGAAATGAAATTTCAATACGAAGACTGTGTAGAATGCGGCACGTGTTTCATCATGTGTGACCAAGGTGCTGTCTCTTGGAATCATCCTCGTGGAGGATTCGGAATAACATATTCATATGGTTAGGTGAGACAAGTGAGTTACAAATTTCTTGGAATGGAAATGCCACTAATGTCGATATTGGTCGGAGGGATACTCTCCGCTTGGGGAGTCGCGGCATACGTGATTTCCGATATGGCTAGTTTCACAGCCTTGATTCCTACTATCATGGGTACACCAATCGCAGTTATGGGATCTGCTGCTGCACAAATGCCCTCACGACGGAAACTGTTCATGCACATCGCTGTAATCTTTGGGCTCCTATGCGCCTTAGGCGGACTGCGATTGCCGATGATTCTGATGGAGGGAGGTTCCTCTGGTATCTTGATCATCTCTCATGCGCTACTGCTAGTCCTTGGTGGAGTTTACACATATGCGTGCGTTCAATCCTTTAGATGGGCAAGAAAAAATGGGATGCTTGATTCAGAATCATCATCTTAAATTCAATGACTTCGCTGCTGAAACTATCATCTCTTCATGAGATTTGGAAACCCAGCCAGACTTTTCTATGGTATTCGTACAATCGTAATAATTCGTTGTTCCAAGACCACGAGATACTAGACGTGCTTCTTTGATGAACAAAGCCATCAATTTGACCACAAAATTCGGAAGTGCACGAGTAGTAACCTTCCAACCATTTGATTTCAGATGCCTGGAAATCTCTGGCATCGTGATTGGTGTTGACGCCATCATCAAACGTTCACCATTTAGATTAGAATTCTCAATTGCTTCAGCATGCATCCAAGCAACGTCGCGCACATCAACAGGAGCAAAACTGATTTTAGGGAATCCTGGATAGGAACTATCGATAATTGATTCAATGATTCTCAATGAGGTCCCTGAAGTTCCACTATGCAAAGGCCCAAAAATTACATTTGGATTTACAGTAGTCAAGACTGATTCAGGATGTGATTCAATAAAATCCCATGCTGCTTGTTCTGCCAAGGTTTTACTTTTTGTATAGGCAGAATTTACGCGATCTAAATCAGTCCAATCATTATGAGTATACGTTTTGTTTCTGCTTGTTGGAGTGGCTCCTGCGATAGCTGCAGTGGATGAAGTAATCACAAACTTTCGTATTCCTGCCTGATATCCATGTGACAAAACGCGTAGAGTCCCCTCCCTTGCGGGTTTGATCAATACTTGCTCATCTTTTGGCTCATATGCTGAGAATGGTGATGCAGTATGCACAATAGCATCAATATCATTCATCGCTTCTTTCCAGCCATCATCAGAAATTAGATCGAGACAACGGAGTTCAAACGATGAACCTGCATCAAAATCATCCAATATTTGTTGATGTGATTCCTTTGGAGATCTCGTTGTTCCACGAACAAAATAACCTCGTGAAAGGAACTCATGAGTAACTTGCCGTCCAAGAAAACCGGTGCACCCTGTCACTAAAATTCGCTTGAATGCTTGGTCCATACACTAACGTAATGTTTTCTTAGGTTTGAATTTTTGTTACTGGCTCCTAATGGAGTTAAGTTCGCACGCATTTATGACGAAGTGTGCCACCGAAGGGATGAGGAGGACATGACCCTACACCTCTATGATACTCGCAGGAAAGAGAAGGTTGCCTTCCAACCTGCAGTTCCGGGTAAGGTTCAGTTGTATGTTTGCGGCATTACACCATATTCTCCCTCTCACCTAGGCCATGCACGGTGCTACATCGCTTTCGACCTTCTACATCGGTGGCTAGAAGCATCGGGATATGATGTAGATTATGTTCAAAATTTCACAGAT